>JAQURJ010000110.1 GCA_028715705.1 Phycisphaerae bacterium
CCGCAATGCTGGCCGTGTAGGTCTTCCCCGCGCTGTGATATGACTTGACGTAAGTCTCCGGCTCAAAATAGGTCGACTCGATGATCTGCTCTTGCTCTGTGTATAGCTTGACTGTAGGCGGGATTAAATAGGCATAGGCATAAGCTACGGGGTTTTGCTTGAACTTGTCAATAACGGTCTGATCAATCATTCGCCTTTGTCATCCGGCTTACCCCATACCGGAACGCATCGGCCAAGCTCATCATGCCCTCACCGCCCAAATCGACCGTCTCCCTCGGCTTGCCGTCTACGCGCTCATAGATGAGTTTGATCGCGCCCAGGTCACCATTAAGCGCCATTGCCCACAACTTCTGCGCCAGCGCCGTTTTATAATCAATGCTGCCGGTGATTTTTTTGTCGCCTAGTTCTTTCAGAATGTCGGTGAATGCGGTTCCTTTGCGCGGCTGCCCCTTGGGATTACCAGACTTGGTATTCCCTTCGCCCTTCTTTCCCCAGTTTGGATTGCCGCGCCGTTTCTTTTCCATAGTCGTCACCTATTCACAAAATACAAAATTGTAGTATTTTTGTAAAGCAAAAATTATTGCCCTATCTCCTCCTGGCTCATCAGCATTCCCATAACATCCTGGATGTTGCCAATCGTCAGCGGGTGCAGTTGCGTAAGTACGTTGATATATTGCTGCGCCAACGCCGGAGATTTACGATACACAGCCGCGATTTGAAACAGGCCCATAAGCAACGCCACGTTGCCGGGATCGTGGTTAAGCATCTCCGCCATCATTGACTCAGCCATGCGGACGTAGTTGTTAAGTTCGCGCTTGTTGTTGGGATCGCCCCAGTTAATAAACACTTTCAGCGCAAACGCTGTCCGTAACCGGATATTGTAACCAAGTGACTTTTCCGCCCTGACAAGCAGCTTCTGTGCTTCCTGCACGTCGCGATAATACTTGCGAGTTTCGATCAGCTTTATGTATGGATCGACATATTTCGGATAAACGCCAATCGCAACCTCGCACAACTCTTCGACCTTGTCTTGGGTCATGTTCCGTGCCTCAGGCACGCAGGTCTTTTTGTACACGTCCATGGCTTGGCGCTGCATGACCAACGTTTTCTCTATTTCATGCCAGTTGGCCTTTTTAATCTCCGCTGTTGGTTCGCATTTCCTGCTCAGCGTGGCGTATCCGTAAACAAGCCCATCTTTTTTTATCGTCTCAAACCCCGAAACAGAAAGCAGATTGTCCAATGAGCCAACGGAAAACACGTTTTGATGGTTGAGATGATACAGGTTTTCAAACTCGAAACATTCAGCACCAGACACTTCGCGCAACGTATCAAAATAGTCCGGCACGGCAACGTATAAATACCCGTCTTCTTTCAGTATCCGCCTACACTCCTGCAGGACCTTGCGGGGCTCCATCACATGTTCAAGTGTGTGATACAGCATAACCAAATCACAGCTATTATCCGGCACGTCTGCCGTTTCCTTGACGATATCAATGGAATGCACTCGCTGCGCAAACCTCGCCATATTGTCCGAGTATTCAGTGCCGTATATTTTCGCCGTTCTGAATATCTGACGGATATTGCCAAACGCGCAACCAATGTCAAGGATAGTCAGCCCGTCTTTCAGCAATCCCGTCTCTTTGTTGCCAAACACATCAAACAAAAACCGGGCATGAAAAGCGTTTTTCTTGTTGGCCATGCTTACCTGCTCTTTGTTTACCGGCATGCGGGTATTGTAGTGCTTGCGCCACTGTTCCTCCGTCCATCTCGGCGCATACGTGACAAACCCGCACTCCTTGCAGACCTTAAACCCTATTTCTTCGTCATAAATCATGTTGGCGTTGAACCAAAAGTCTTTACTCCGCAACTGGTCTAAGCCATGCCAGTCATCCGCCCCGCAGATTTCGCAAACATGCTGTGATTCGCTCATTGTATCTCCTTTTTCAAGTAATCGTATATCTCCCGAAACTCTTCTATGCTCAGTATCTGCGCCTTGTCCGTTTGGCTAAGCTCCGGACGGTTCATAACCTCAAGCATAAAATTCTTTAAGCCAAGACTGACAGCCGCCCGAACCATTGGGAAGATCGCGTCCTTTACCCCGCACGAATGCGACACGTCAAAGCACAGTTCAATATCCGGTCGTTCCTGCAGGATTCGCAGCATCCCCTGAAAATCTGGCATCCACCGTTGCTTTTCGGTTCGGCAAAAGGTGTTTATGCCGCGTTCCACAATGATCGGCTTATATCCGTGGATTTTTTCGCATATGTCATGTATGCCTATTATTTCATCAACGGTCATGCCGGGATGGCGCTTGATTAGGATTTCACCCGGCATATAATTTTTTATATATTTCAGCAGACTATAATTTTGTGCCGATCTTGCCGCCACCCAATAAAAATCAAAATCATCTATTTGCCCCTGAATATGCGTATATGACTTCCCTATTGTTTTGCTTGCATCGCTATCCATAAAATCATATTCAAAATCAAGACCATCTTTTATTTCTACTCCAATTCTAATTCCAACATCATCGCGCATATTTCGCAACACATCAACGCCTTTTCCGCCTATGCCTTCAACATACCTATCCGGCCTAGTGCCGCCGCCCCACAACTTGCACCGAAAACGTATGCCCTTGTCAATCGCCGCCAACCGCTCGGCAGTTTTGTAGCAGTCATCAATAGCCGATTGGTCAGGAGTAAGCAAACAAGGACCCGCGTAAATGGTCATCTTTTCCCTCCACGACACACAGGACAAATTTCATGTAATTTTTCATAAAACACTGCGCCACAAAAATCACAGAAAAACGTATTCGAGGGAACTTCGCGCTTCAAATAATCAATTTGGGTAAACGGATATGTTTTCTCGACAACAATTGCAGGGTCAAACTCGCCGCACTTTCTGCACGTATATCCCAAAAAAACCCCATCAGAGGATATAACCGGTTTGTATTTTTCGCGACCACCAATATCATTACAATTTTGACATTTCCAAGTGTGTCCTTTTTTTATCATCTTTTCCCTCCGCCCATGTAAAACCTGTTGGACCGTTTAAGGCCAGTGTGAATTTTCTTATAGAATCGCTCAAAATCTTTTGCTTCTGGCCCGTATTTCTTTATTACGCCCCGAGACTCCAATTCAAATTCAATCATTGCCTCTTTGCGGAGAATGTCAGGCAACAAATCCATGGGCAACTCTTTGCCGATCTTGTCGCCATTATCCCGTTTCCACTGCGCCAACTCGCGATATAAATTAATCAATGCCCGATTATCAAACATCGGCAATTGAAGCTCAAACTTGGCAGGACTAATAGCAATTAAATTCTGCATTATCCGTCCACTCCCGCATCCCGCATATCTTCCACGGCATTGCGCCTGGCTTGATCCTGCCGTTCATACTGTTCGCGCTGATCGCGTTCGCGCCTGTACGCTTCAATAAAATCGGCCATCCCTTGACGGTAAGATATTTTTTGCGTCCACCCCAGATATGTGCGGGCCCTGTCACAAGCCACTTTCTGACCAATAATCTGCCCGTCACGCTGGCCAACGTATTTTACCTTGGGTATCAATCCGGTTATTTCGGACACAAGGTCAATGGTATCGTTGACGCTATACTCGGTATCGCCCAGGATGTTAAATATCGGCAACGGGTTATTGCGCTCGTTTGTCCATGCGTTTTTTTTGCAAAACGCAGCCGCCCGGATTATAGCGGCCGCCACGTCGTCTACATGGACATATCGCCTTGTTTGTTCTCCGTCTCCATGCACTTCAATGGTCCTTCGCTCAAAAACCCTTTCCACCACAACACGATTAAAAAGAGTATCACGCATACCAGGGCCATAAAAAGTGCCAAGGCGAAGAATGCACCCGCGAATACTTCCAACACAACCAAGAGCCTTCTCGCCAGCCAGTTTAGACCACGCATAAGTTTCTGTAGGTATAGCTTCAACGCCTTCATCAACAATCCTTCTTTCCCCCTGGTTGCCATATGCGCAACAGGTCGAGATGTACACAATCGGGATATTCAAAATCGAACAGATACGACCCACGTAATACGTTCCGAGAACGTTAATGCTGAAGTTTTTGTCAAGGTTTTTGTCGGAGTCGTACAGGTCGGCAACGGCTGCGGCGTGGACAACAACGTCCGGTTGCTCCGCCATGCACGTGGTCAAAAACTCGTCGCGTTTCAAAATATCCCGGCCGCTGGCAATGTCATAGCCGACAAAGCCGACCTCATCGCATTCACACAAGGATTTAAGCGCATGGCCGAGAAAACCGCCAGAACCTGTACATAGTATTTTCACGTTACACCTCTACTTGTCATTTGCTGTTTTTTGCCTCGCGTGCCGCCTGTACTGCCACAAGCAATCATCCAGCACCGCCGTTTTATATGCTTTCTCGTAACGCGCGAAAAACTCATCACCCTCAAGCCGTTCCAAACCATCACGATACTTTATCTCGTTCACGCACCCGCGCAGCAACATGCAGCAACCAGGATGCTTTTTATCAAACTTGGGTTTTGATTTTAATCCTCCAGGATGATAAAGTTCCCGGTAATGACTAAACACGCCTGAAATTTTACTGTCCTCCAAACTACCGACACCATCAAGCGCATTCGTCATGACTTCCAGTGCGTTCGATTCCAACAAATCATCGGCATCCAGACGCAGGATATACCGCCCACGCGCACGCGCCACGGCTTTATTGCACATGGCAGGCAGCCCCATGTTTGCGTCATTCACGAAAAGCTGGCACTTCTGCCGCGCTTCAAATGACAAGCTGGTCAAATATTGCGATATCGTTTTGACGCTGGTGTCGGTGCTACAATCATCCCATATGTGCAACTCAAAATCGCGGTAAGATTGATTCAAAACCGACTCGATAGCGTCAACAACAAAATCCTCGTAATTGTAATTGACGATATACACGGAAACGCGCGGCAACCGGTTCAAATTCATCAACCATTTGTTGTGTTTGACGTGCGTGATAATGCTCAAAGTATCGTTCGCGTCATGCGGCAGTTGAGACAATACGGCCCTGATCATTGCCAGGTCTTCGGGATAATCCAAGGTCATGCGCAATTGCGGGTACTGGTATGCCCCTTCCGGGTAAAACTCCTTGTAATTCACGCCTTCTCGCTTGAGGTAATAAGACACAAATTCAACGGGCTTGTCGCCGACCTCGCGCACTATATCTTCAAGCGTAGACAGGCGGATAACCTCGGCAGCAAACCCTTCCGGGCACTTTCCCATGTACGTGTAATCAAGATTATAGCTAAGGCAAAAATTAACTTGCTTACGCAGCAACGTCATGTCTATGAACAAGTCATCGGCCGTAACCCTGATGATATATTCCCATCCGTACTTTTTGCCCACGGCCACAAGACGATGCAAAGGCGAATCATCCTCGCCGCGATATATTTCAATCGGAATGCTGTCCTCTTCAACGGCCCGAACAATTTTATCGTTTTCCGCCGAAGCAGGAATGGCCAACACGGGCTTGAAATTCCGATTGCTCATAATCACGTGCTCGCACAACATCCGCAACGCCCGCTTCTTGCCAATTTTGCGCAGGATCTTGTTCGGCAAACGCTTAGAGTCAACCCTGGCGGTAATGCAGATTCCCACGTTTTCAGTATTCACGCTTTCACCTCATAGGCACTATAGCTAGTGCATTTTTCACAGGTCGGCAACTCGGCAAAATTATTGTTCATCAGCCGATGAATAATAATGGCGCGATAACAAGAGCCGATCATTCCTTTTAACGGCAACCTGTTAAGATCGCCGAGATACAATTCGGAAGGCTCGTTGTATGCCAAGCAACACATGTACACCTTGCCATCAACGCCGACGACAATACGCTGCGACGGCTGCTTGCAATATCGCCGAGGCATAGACGCATACGTAGACTCGCCAGCGACGGCTCGCGGTTGAATCGGCTTAGAAGACAACGAAACCTTACGGTCCGCCAACCAATTAATTAAACCCATAAACTCTCGATCAGATTCACAGTCGGCATCTGTGCGCCGCTGAACAACAAGCCTTCCGCCATAAGACTCCGCCAAAGAACACAAGTTAAGCAACGTAAGGCTTCTTTTGGCGGGCCGTCTCATTTTCTCGTATTTGCCAGGGAGAATTGTGTCGATTGAAACGCGAATTTCCGTCAAATATTTTGCCGCCCTCATGATGTTGCCTATGTTGCCCGCCAAGTTTGTATTAATCATCACATCAAGATATCCAAGGTCATGCGCATACTGACATATATCGGCAAGCTTGGGATAACACGAAGGATCGCCTCGCCAATTAAACTTCACCGCGCGAATACCCTCGCTATACGCTTGCAGCAAATAACTCTT
>JAQURJ010000111.1 GCA_028715705.1 Phycisphaerae bacterium
CTGTACGACGAATTTGCACAATAAAATACTGTATAAATAAAAAAAACGGAATTAAACGCGGTAGAGAAAGATGGCTTTTGCAGAAGCGTTTTATCCATAAAAATTGATGCTTTCTTTTTTCCGGAAATTCAATAAAATGTCGGCATGGCAAATATAGAAAGAATAGGCGTATCGCTGGATGAAAAGCTGCTGGCTGGATTCGATAAAATGATAGCAGCCAAAGGTTACGAAAACCGCAGCGAGGCTATCCGCGACCTTATCCGCACCCAACTCCACTCCGAAAAACTCGAGCACCCCGACACCGAAGCGGTCGCAGCCGTACTGCTCGCCTATGACCACCACGTCACCAACCTCAACAAAAAACTAAACGAACTTCAGCACAGCCAATTACTTAAGACAATTTCTTCGCTGCATGTACATCTTGATGAACACAACTGTCTGGAGGTAATACTGCTTCGCGGTAAGGTCGGCGAGATAAATAAAATGGCGGAAAAACTTATCAGCCTCAAGGGTGTGAGGCTGGGCCACATAAATCTCATCGGCACACATGAGCATCAATCAGCCGGTCAGTAAATGATCGATGTCTGCTCTTCGATCTTGTGGATTATGGTTTCAATATCAGCATCGGCCGGGATGCAATCGTCAAAGCCAGCCTCCATAAGTTTATGCCGCTTCTGTTCGGTAAGATTGCCGACTACAGCAATAAGCCTAATCGTTTCGAAATTCTCATCGGCGCGAAGATTTTTGCATATCTGTTCGGCGTTAATCCCGCTGCTGTCCGTACCTACAATAATTAAATGAGGCGAGAACTTCTGGATGAGCGTGCCAAGCTTGAAATCATTTACTGCTGTTTTGATATCATAACCGGCTTTGGTTTCCAGCTGGGCGATTATTTCTTTTGCGTGTTCGGCATTACCCTCGGCTACAATAACTCGTATTTTAGTAAACGAAAGTTCGGTTAACGGCATATTGTGAGCCTTCATAAACCGCAATAATTCGCTTGTCGGGATTCGCCTGTCTTTGCTGCCGGGTATGCGATAACCTTTTAACTGTCCGGTATCAAACCATTTGGAAACGGTTCGAGGCGACACATTGCAAATCCTCGCCACATCGCCGGTGGTCAGAACGTTTTTTCCTTTTATCATAATTTACCCCCATTCGATGATTTATACAAACTTCTGGTCAGTTCTGTTCGGGGTAAAATGGGGGTGAATTTAGCTATTTTTCCGGTTGTAGCGATTTTGCGGCCAAACGCGACAGGGGCTGACGTGTTAGGTCTTATAATAATTTCGGCATTCGTTCAGCACCTCATCTACGGGGCTATTCGTGTTCTCTTTTGGTGAATAACTCGTAAACATCCTCGGTGCTGTCGGCGTTTTCCAGTGCCTTCTTGAATTGCTCATCCAGCATAAGCCTGCTGATGCGTGCCAATGCCTGAATGTGCGGGCCGGTCTGATCGGCTGGGGATACAAGAAGGATTATGATATTGACCGGTTTGCCATCGACGCTGGCAAAATCTATCGGCTTTTTAGCGATACCAACCGCCATGACCAATTCCTTGGTCGCCTTGCATTTTCCATGCGGAATAGCGATTCCAGAGCCGATACCTGTGCTTCTGGTTTTTTCCCGCAAAAGTACGGCATCAAGAACGGCTTCACGATTGGTAATCTGCTTGTTCGAGTCAAGTAAATCGACCAATTCAGTGATCGCCGCCTGCTTATTGTCGTTTTCAAGAGGAACTTTTACGCAGCTTGGCTGCAAAATTTGGGTAAGAACCATTTGCGTTACCTTATTATTACACGCCCTGATAAATTAAAATAAACAATTGATTATAACTTCCCATAAGTGAAATGCAATAGGCTAACCGTTAAATTTTTTAGAATTCGCAATTGCCGCACAGAACAATTTGGCAAAAATCAGGTTTTTAATTACTTTACAACGAGCTTTCTGTAAAATAATATATAGATTGGTTTGAGGCTGGTATGGACACAAAAAAACAGAAAATCAAGCTTTACGATACGACATTACGCGATGGGATGCAGGCGGAAGGGATCAGTTTCTCGCTGGAGGACAAGATCGCTATCGCCCGGTGTCTGGACGAGTTGGGGATAGACTATATCGAAGGCGGTTATTCGGCGTCAAACCCCAAGGACATGGAATTTTTCAGCCGTATCCGGGAACTTAGGCTTAAAAACGCAAAAATAGTCGCCTTTGGCAGTACTCGCCGCGCGGATTCAACGGTGTCGGACGATGCTTCGTTGCGGGCGATTTGGGAATGTAAAACCGCTGCCGCTACGCTCGTCGGCAAGACGTGGGATATGCACGTAACCGATGTGCTGAAATGCTCGCTGGATGAAAACCTGAAAATCTGCTCAGAGTCTATCGAATATCTCAAGGCCAAAGGCGTTGAGACTTTTTTTGACGCTGAACATTTTTACGACGGCTACAAACGCAACCCGGCATATTCGATGAAGGTACTCCAGTCCGCTGCGCAAGCCGGCGCCGAAGGGCTTGTACTTTGTGACACCAATGGCGGATGCTTGCCGGAAGAGATTTATCAAATAACTCTTGATGTAGTCAAGGAGTTTTCCGGCTGCCAGATCGGCATCCATGTTCACAATGACAGCGACTGCGCTACGGCTAATACACTTGCCGCGGTGCGAGCGGGCGCAAATCATGTGCAGGGAACCATAAACGGAATAGGCGAGCGGTGCGGCAATGCCAATCTGTGTACGCTAATACCCAACCTGACCTTCAAGATGGGCTTTGAAACTTTGTCGCGGGAGAAGCTCAAAACGCTTACCGAGGTATCGCGATTTGTCTTCGAGATAGCCAATGTAACGCCGGTAATGAATATGCCGTACGTTGGTGAAAGCGCATTTGCCCACAAAGCGGGGCTGCATGTAAACGCACTTAGGAAAAATAAGCAGACCTACGAGCATCTCGATCCCGAATCAGTGGGCAACGAGCGGCGTTTCCTTATCTCGGAACTAAGCGGCAAAAGCAATGTCCTTGCAAAACTCGAAAAATACCATCTGGCCAAAGACGCTGAATTGGCCCAAAAGATACTCCAGCGCGTTCAGGAACTTGAGAACAACGGCTGGCAGTTCGAAGCAGCCGACGCAAGCTTTGAGCTATTGGTCAGCAAGATAATGGGAACTTACAAGCCTTCCTTTGAACTCGTAAAATATCACGTTATCGCAGAACAGCGAGCCGGTAACGGCTCTGTCACCGAAGCGACAGTTAAGCTGCGGGTGGGTGATAAAATTGAACTTGTTGTCGGTGAAGGCGATGGTCCGGTCAATGCTCTCGATGGAGCCTTACGAAAATCGCTGGATAAGCACTACCCTGGATTGAAAGATATGCACCTGTTCGATTATAAGGTTCGCGTGGTTAATGCACGTGCCGGAACCGCTGCGAAAGTTCGCGTAATTATCGAATCTCGCGACAAAAATTCGATCTGGGGCACAGTGGGCGTCTCTGAAAATATAATTGAGGCAAGCTGGCTCGCGCTTGTTGACAGCGTCGAATATAAGATACAAAAGGACAGGAAAAAATAGTCTTGCCTTCCCAACTTGCTTTCGATATCTACACAAAAATAATCACTTTGTTGCCCAAAAATCCTTTGCATTAACACTATCATGCTGGTATCTTGACCAAAATTGCTAACCAAAAAATCGGGGTATCCAGTATGAAACACAGTAAAGCGGCACATTTGACAGTGGAACTAATAGCCATCACACCCGATACCGAAAAGGTTATCGAGCAAGCCGGCAGGACGTGTTATCTCAGTTTCGATAAGTTAAGCGGCGACAGCGAAGCTGGTTTTATCCAGCGGCTTATAAAAATGGGGCACGATTCACCGCTTGAACACGCCATTGCGACGTTTCGCATCAAGGGCTGTTCACGGGCAATGACACATCAGCTCGTTCGTCACCGGCTGATGAGTGTTTGCCAGCAGTCGCAGCGATACGTCGACGAAAAAGGGTTTGAATACGTCGTGCCTGAAGGTATGCCAGATGAATTCCTCGACGACTACCACAATGATATGAAAACAATCGAGGGTATGTATGAAAAATGGCGGAATAGAGGATTGCGTAAAGAGGACGCTCGCTTCGTCCTGCCCAACGCCTGCACCAGCGAAATAGTTGTCTCCGCAAATATGCGTGAATGGCGACACATACTCACAATACGCACCAGCCTTAAGGCTCAATGGGAAATCCGCAAAGCCTGCCTGACGATGCTCGAAATCCTCCGTGAAAAATGCCCCGATTGTTTTGCGGATATTCGCCCTGCTGAGAAACAGTGTCAATAATGATTATGATTCTCTGTTTTCATTATGGCGATATGCAATAACTCGCACGTTCTCCAATGTCACCAGCCCCTCTTTTATCATCGCGTCAAGTTCCGGCAGTAATTCTCCTATGCGTTCACCCTTATCGACAATTTCTATCACTATCGGCAGGTCTTCTGAAATGCGCAAGATTTTTGCCGAATGCATCCGGCTGTGTGCGCCGAATCCCATCAGCCCACGCAGAACCTTCGCTCCGGCAAGACCCTTTTCCCTCGCCAGCTTGACGATAACTTCGTACAGCGGTTTGCCCTCGTGCTTGTCGCCTTCGCCAACAAAAATCCGTAGAAGCTGAGCCTGTTCGGGTAGTTTCATAATTTTGTTCTCCTCAAATCAATCGCCCTATCGCGAGTCCTGCGAACAGACTCACAAGGCCGATTATGTTCTGTATAACAATATTTCCAGCCGCCCAAAGCCACTGCGATTCATCGAGCATCTGGGCAGTTTCAAAAACAAATGTCGAAAAGGTGGTGAACGCGCCGAAAAAACCGATGAAGATCAAAGCTCTGACCTGGCCTGAGATATTAAGACGCGTTTCGGCTAACGCCCACGCCAACCCGAACATCAGACAACCCACAAGGTTGACTGTTACCGTGCCCCAGGCAAAGCTCGAGTCGAACATTTTCTGCACCACACCCGCAAGGCCGTAACGGCAAAGCGTCCCTGCTGCTCCTGCGACAGCTATGAGTACAAGTTTCTGCATCAAAAACTCCAATTACCAAACAAACAAAATTATAAACGGCAGCCCATAAATATGCAATTAATAAGGGTTTCTGATATTTGGATTAAAAAATAGGCCCCGGGGCGTAATGCCTTCGGGGCCGTTTGGGCTGACCGATAAAAATCGGTTCAAATCATCGGCTAAGACTTACAACATCCGTGTATGCTTAGGCCGTTGCCATTTCAAGTTTGCGTTTACGCTGATTGATTGTGCGGGTTGGTTTCGTACTATCCTTGCCGCTGGCGATCTCGACGGCTTTGGGGGCGTCGGGTGCGAACAGGTCGGCTCCAATCTCTTCCCAGAGGCCTTCTGCCCTGTTAAACAAGCCGCCGGAAACCATAATTTTCATATTAGGCCAGGCGTTAACACCGCGGACGGTATCTATAAGTTCCCGTATAGAAGGGGCTTGCGATGGGACTGTGCCGTAAAGCAGCAGGACATCCGGGCCGTAGTCGTTGACATAAGCAAGCAGGTCCTGATTATTTAGGCCGCCGCCGAGGAAGCGGACGTTCCAGCCGTCGGACTCGAAAAAGTCGGCTATCATCTGGGCGCCGAGTTCGTGGGTCTCCTCCGGGGCGCAGGCTATCGCTATCTTCTTCTCGTGGCGGGGCTTACGTGGTAATTTGTTCTGGAGCTGGTCAACTATTGAGCGGTTTATGCGGGTAGCGAGGTGTTCCTGAGCTGGGGTAATACGGTCTGTTTTGAAAAGCTGTTCGATTGTAAGCATAGTTGGCCAAATGACTTGTGAATAGACGCTTGTTGCAGGGGTGGCGGCGTGAAGGAGCTGTTCGATGCAAGATTTTGCCTGCTGACGGTCACCTTCGAGGAGGGCTTCGACGTAGTTTTGTATGGTCATTTCGTTATCCATAATTCACTCCTTTATCTATATTGCCAATTATTCAGTTGTTTTTTGTTACCCTTGTTAATTTGGGTAATATATGATTCGGCGAGACTTTGAAAATTTCTTTAGTTAAAATAGGTAAAATAGGAAATTTTGTTAAAATATCTTATACCAATTGTATTTAATTAATGCGCTGACGGACAAATATCCGATATAGTTCATGGTAGTCATTTGATGATATTTTAGCATGGAGGCTATTATGAACGTTAAAACGCAGCACACATTAAAAGAACTG
>JAQURJ010000112.1 GCA_028715705.1 Phycisphaerae bacterium
CTGTTCAGTCTGCTTCGACAGCTTGCCGGATGAAATTTGCGCCGCTGTCTTAAATGCTTCTCTTGCATCGGTAATAAGACCAAGTTTCTCGCAGCATTTTGCCTTCATTAGCCATGCGAAACTGTTTTCACTATCAATAGCCGTTATTTTAGCAAAGCAGTTTTTGGCCGACTCGTAATCATTTTTCATGAAATACGCCGAACCGCTCAGTGCCATAGCCTCTATCGAATCCGGCGATATTCTCATCGCCCTGCTTGCGCACGAAAGAGTGTCATCGGTTAGTTTGAGACCAAGATACGCCTGCCCAAGTTTTATCCACAAATCGACATCGTCCCTGTTATCCTCGGCCATCTTATTAAAGACATCAACTGCCTTTGTGAACCGCTCTGCCCGCAGGCAAGCTATTCCATACATCTTATTAAAATGACTCTTTTGCCGCGGTTCGCTGGATAATTCGCCGAGAGCGGCAAAAATATCAGCGGCCTGGCCAAACTGTTTTGTTATCATATAGCAATAGCCAAGCTGCTCTCTTATAGACAGATCAGATTTGTCAAGCTCGATAGCAAGACCGTAAAATTCTATCGCCTTCTGATATTCGCCAAGTCTTCTGAAAAGATCGGCTTTTGTTTCGACAATCCGGGAATCTTCACTTACAAGATCGCTTTTTTCATCAATAATAGCAATGGCTTCGTTACATCTGTTTTCCGTTGCCATCGTATCTATAAGAACGAGAAGAAATTCAATATTCTGTGGTTCAAGGTCGAGGGCATTTCTAAAATACATTTCAGCTTTGTTATTATCGCGTCTTGTCTGATACGCTATACCAAGAAAATACCATCCCTCGGCAAGCTTGGGATCGTTATTAAGTGCGATATTGATATGTTCAACGGCTTTTTCAAACTGATCCATGGCGAGAAAGATTTGTCCATAAAGCAGGTTTGCCTGAGTGTTCTGAGGATCGTCCATTAAGCAAACCTGTACATTTTTTCGAGCCTCTTCAAAGTTGCCGTTGCGAAACAGCTCTTTTGCCTGCAGCATCTTCATCTTCGCTGACACCGAATTCCAGGTTTTATCCTTGATGGAAGATTGCTGGCATCCTGCCGCAGCAACCATTATTATGGTCATCATTAGTGCCAATATTATTTTAATCTTTTCCATTTGCTATCCTTAGAGATATGCGGCTGTCGGATCCCCGCACAATCCGGCAGCCGCATTAAAATTATCCTTTACCATCTGCGCCAGTTCGATGCATCTTCTTTTTCAACATTCTCAAGCAGAATGCGATTCATCTGAGCAGTGTCGCAGCCGGTGATATCACAAAGCATCCGTTCCTTAAGACGAATAGCTTCAAGATAGGTCGGCCTCAAATTCAGAGCCTTGTTGACCTCGCTTAAAGCGGCGTCAAAATTATTGGCGGTGTAGTGCTCGACGGCGCTAATATAGTGGTCCTCGGCGATGCGTGCGCGTCCCAATCCCTGAAGTTCGTTATGAGCACCTGACCTTTTGCGTTCAATATCAGCAGCGCGGTTTTCAGGGTCAGTCTCGCTGGAATCGTTAATGATATGCGGAGTGAGCATAACTATGATTTCCTTGCGAACGCTAACATCGCTTGTGTACCTGAATGCCGCCCCGATAATAGGCAGATCGCCCAGAAGCGGTATCTGGCTTCTGCCGCTGGTAATATCATCACGAAACAGGCCGCCGATAACAATGGTCTTACCATCCTGTACCATTATATTGGTAACGAGTTCAGCGGTTGTTTCCGAAGGAATACCGTCATTGTCAAGGCTGCCGGAACTATCCTTTGGATAAATGTCCATACGAATGTATCCGTCGTTGGCAATATATGGCCTGAAAGATAGTTTCGTACCTGTATCGAGAAATTTAATTTCGCCGACAGTTGCCTGGCCGGTATCCGATATAGTGGTTCTATCCTGATAACCCAGTTTCGTACCGATAAAGACCGTGCCCATTTGCTTGTTGAGAGCCAAAATTTTGGGGTTGGCCATAATGGTGATGTCTGTTATATCTTCAAGCGCACGAATCAGAACCGCAACGTGGTCGTTCGTAATACCGACACGCATTCCGCCGTCACCTTCAAGAGCAGTAAAACCTGTGCTGCTGAAACCATTCTGTCCGCCGCCAACGCCGAGCAGGTTAGTTATTGTAACACCGTTAAGGTTACTCATATCCACACCAAGCTGGGTATCCTCGGTAAGGCTGGCGCTGAGAATAGTAGCCTCGACAAGCACCTGCTGGGGCCTCTGATCAACAGAGGCGATAACTTCAGCTGCTTTTTCGATGTTCTCCGGAAAATCATAGACAACGATGTGGTCATTGAGAGCAACCGTATCGCCTCCAAAGGTTGAACCTACGCCGTCGTCACTAGTTGAAACACCTGTTTGAGCTGGGCTGGTGCTCTGAACAAGTGCGCTTTGGCTAAGAACCGGCGCAACGAGCTTTACAGCTTCGAAAGCACTGATGTAATAAAGCGTGAACGTGCGATACACCATGCGCCCTTTGTCTTCTTTGACCTTTTTATATTCCTCTGCTGTATAAACCCTGATGAAATTCCCATCAGCTTCATACTTGAAACCGTGCCCGAGAATGGCCTTGAGAGCTTCGTCGAAGGTGACATCATAAAGGTTGCCAACCATTACTACGCCGTCAACACTGGGGGAAGGAACGATATTCTTCTGGTACTTGGCTGCAAGAAAACGCAGCGCATCGACGATCCGCATATCCTTTTTGAACGTAATGGACTGTATCGTGGATGCAGGGCCAGTTTCGACTGCACTTTCAACGGCAAGATCGTTATTCACAACGGCTGGTTCGTCCTGGCCTACGGCGGCGGAAACACAAATAAACAAGATTAAAAACCAAAATGCTACTTCTAATTTTCTGTTTTTCATTTTTAAAGCTTTTGTAATCATTTTTTACTCCATTTTTTTAATGTGACAACTTAATTTCTTTTTGATTCATCAACAATCATTTTCAAACTGATCTGCGTTCCTTCAAAATCTATCTGTACTTGCTCTTCTTTAATACTTATGACTTCACACTCATATTTGTCTCCATTATCGTTTACAATCAATTTGTCACCAACTTTCAATAAACTGTCATTAATAAACGCTTCCGGCTGATTATCTCTGCCGCGGCTGATTGCCTGAAGTTTAAGCAGATCACAAAGTCGTCTTGCGATCTTATCGTCTCCGGAAAGCAAAGACGTATCAACAGTATCAGCCTCATGTCCTTCCTGGACAAATCCTGTCCAGCGAGGTTCGAAAAAATCCCTTGTCAAGGTATCATTGCGCCCTGCCTGGCTGGGCAGTACAACATAGGTTATCTTCGCGATTTGCTCCTGCGCGGGCGTTTCAGTTCGAGTTACAGAACCCGCCTTAGCTTTTTGCGGACCTTTTCCCGTCAGAGCCTTGGCCCACAAAACAACCATTACGGCAATTAAAGCCGTGGCGAATACAACCTTCTTATTATGCTTAAGATGATTTAATCCGTTCATTTTTATTCGCTGATTGTTATTCATAATCACCCAGCCTTCGGACTGAAATATATATAAATTCTTGTTTTCATATTCACGTTCCCGCTGAATCGGTCGCTGTCCAGAGCCAGCTTTTCAAACCTGACAATCCGAGGCATATTTTCAAGTTCTTCAAAAAAATCAAATATCCTCTGCAGCTGCCCTGTACATTGCATATTAACGGCAATACAATTCGTTTCACTAAGTTCGATCTCCTTTTCAGGCTGAATCAACTGATTTGCCAATTTATTACGATTCATAAGATCGGCTATCTGCTGCAAAAAACCGCCAAGATCGCCTTGAGCGGGAATTGCGGCATCAAAATTCACTATTTGTGTCTCCAGCCGGTCAAGCTCTTCGGCAAGCTGCGGCAAGTTATTTTTTTGAGCGATTGCTTTATCAATCGACTGCATATATATCTTCCGCTGCTTTTCGATCTCACCGCCGGATTTACCGCAAGAGTAAATTTTATATCCGGCAGTCGCAACCAACAGAATCACAACCCCGATAATTCCAAATTGTTTATATTTTTCAAACACTTCTAAACCTTTATTGCTGCCATAAATCAGCGGCCACCGAAGTACTCTCACTGAAGTTTGCCAGATAGCAGCTGATCTCAAATTCAGTTGCGTAATATGCCGGCTGACCCTGACCGCTTGAGACTGTTTTATTCTGTGAAAATGAAGGTACAACTTTGAAAAAATATGGTGAATCCTCAAGCTTGCATATCAGGTCGGCAACCTTTCCGGCTTCGGATGCAATGCCGTTTAAGCTTATTTTGAACTTGACATTACCTTCGTACGTTTTTGAGGAATTTTCATGCTGACGCGTAACTCGAAGACCTGAAGAATTGCCAGCCGCCTTTGCATTTTCGGCAAACGGCTCAGCGGTAACCTCAACTTTCTTTATTATCAGCGCATCCTCGAGAAGAAAACTGATCTCGCCAAGCATGGATGTAATATCCATTTGGGAATTGATCTTATTCATTATAGCCGCTTTTTTCTTAATCTCGTTAAGTTTTGCCGCTGTCATTTCATATTTATTCGAAATCTCTTCGTAACCGGCATTTTCCTTTTCAAGACGAGCCAGACGATTCTTGCCTGAGGTGACATATACCTCAGCGCTGATCCAGATAATGGCAGCCAAAACAAACACTGCCGCAAAAGCGATATATTTAATGTAACACCTGCTGCGGTGTTTTTTGTTTTCCTGATACCACTTTGGAATAAGATTTATTTCTTTCATACCGTCACCGGCCTTGCATGAGCAACATTAACTGTCTTTAGAGCCATCCCCACAACCGCAGCCCATTCGGACTTAAGACTTCTTCTGTCCTCACTAAAACAGACGCCATTCATGTTAATCCCCAACATTGGATCCCATACTTCTACATTAGGTATAAGATGGCGTTTAAGCACATTAAGCAGAATATTTTCATGTGCCTGCCCCCCTGAAACCAACACCTGCTCGACTCGCTTGCCTCTGAATGTTACTGTATAATATCTGAAACAAATGGATATTTCGTTTGCGATTCGCTCGGATACCGCACCTACCGACTCGACGAGTACTTGACGAGTCGATGGGTCGAATTGACAGGAATTATCATCGCTGGAATTTGAATTGGTTTTATTCCAGCTTTTTATCAGAGAGTTATGGAGTTGTCCCGCCTGCTCGATATTTACATCAAGCCTGCGGCATATCTCCTCTTCAATATCACGACCGCCGATATGCAGCTGCTTGATAAAGTTTATCTGATCGCTTCTTGCGAAAACAACGGTGGTATAGCTGTTTCCAATATCTATGAGCAGCATCGTTCTTTCCCTGTCTTCCTCTCTGCGATAAAGCCGCTCAAAATTACGAAAAAGAGCGCAGGCAATAGGCTCAAGAGCGATAAGATTCAATTCGGCGGCCTCAACAATATCAATGTATTTTTTGATATGCTCATTTTCGGCTGCAAAAAGAATATATTCATCACGGGTATCTTCACCGCTTTGAACGCTTCCGGCCAAAAGATGATCGATAACGCCGTTATCAGGTTCTATATCAAAGCGTTTTTGAACCTCTTTTTGCAGTGCCTGCTCAACATCATCGGTAGCCGACAACCTGTGGCTGGTGATATTCAGTATATCATTCGGAATCGAACAAACCACATCGCTACCCAAAAATCCTTCGGTGCGCAAAGCAGACTTTATAGATGAAACCACATAATCGGTAAATGCCCCTTCGTCCCCGTGTATCGAAGGGGTAATGAGTATTTTTTTTGCAGCTTGTATGGCTGGACGATTATCTTGCATCGCCAGTTGGAGCATCTTGATCGAATGGCCGCCTATATCCAGTCCTATCGGACAGGGACGTCGAATTTTAAATTTCTCGAAATTCATAATTAATTCGTTATAGTTATATATCCTGTTACCGCCTCAATATTAATATGCACTTCAGATCCCCCGGCTCGAAGTATGATAGTCCCGCTTGCCAGAGCGTTTCCGCCGCCGTCAAAGGGACAGCCGAGGTAATCGAATTTTATCTCACTGGTCGAATCAAAATCGACA
>JAQURJ010000113.1 GCA_028715705.1 Phycisphaerae bacterium
CGCTTTGCCATCCGCTCGGCGTAGCAGTTTTGACAGCCCGCCGAGACCTTAGAACAGCCGATGATGGGATTATAGGTTTCATTAGTCCATGCTATCTTAGTTGCCATCGTTCTGTCCTTTCAGTTTCGTTGCCTCATTTATTTTTCGTAAATATTCCACTGCCGCTGGCCGGTTAAAGTCTTTCCGCTTACTCGGCGAGATATGTATTACCGGCCATTTGTCAAACGGGATATCTTTACCGTAGTGTTTCAGGACGATACGCACCATCTCGCGGGACTTGACGGGGCATTTCCTGTCGGCGTAGGTATATCGCTTCTTTGCGATACGGTTGGCATCGTCAACATAAATCGGCCAAATCTGATATACCCCTATCGCCTTGCCGTTGTCATTAACCGCATTCGGATTATTGCCGCTCTCAACAATCGCAATCGCATCCAGCATTTTTTCAAAAGAATCGGCGGCGGGCGGTGTACCACAACCGCCGACTCCAGGGAGAAAACACGAAAAGAGAATTAATGCCAGTGTCATTTTTCTACTCCTGCAAACAGCCCCATCTTGTCCCGCTCGGCGGCAATACAGTACGGACTTATAAACAACCGCTCCCGATGCCGATTTAATTTGCCTTTGACTTTTGCCATGTTTGCATAACCGCCGTTAGCAGACCACTCGTGGATGTCCCAGCCAGCCTTTAGCAGCGATGTGTATTCATCATCGTAACCTGCAACCACAATCCGGTAGTTTTGGTTTGCCCCGCGTTCCAATACCCACGCCTCAACCTCTTTTCCTACAGTCATTGAATCGTGGTGATAGATTGATTCATCCCTGCCCTTAGTGGCGTAGGGCGGGTCAAAAAACATACCGACCGGCTTATTATTGTCCTGCCAATTTCCGCCGCACACCCTCTTCCAATCGCCACAAACAACCTTTACATTTCGCAGCCGGGCATGAAGCGCGCGCATCCATTGATAAACCCCTCGGTCGCCGGTCAGGTGGGGTATTTTGGTTTGCACCCCTCGGTCGCCGGTCAGGTGGGGTGTTGCGTTCGGTCTGGTTAATCCAGACCCGATCCAGCAAGACGCCGCCCATATCCAGTACCCGGCCATCTTAGGGTCGTGCCAGTCTGGGTCGTTTTGCAAGGAATCAATAAGCCGCCGCTCGTTAGCAATCAAACTTTTTCGCCGTGCATTCAGGTCGGCATGATTCACCGGCCAATCACACCACTTTGCTACTTCGTCCGGTGAAAAAACAAGACTTCGCCAAACATTTGCAATAAAACCGTCTTTGTCATTTACAATTTCATAAACTTTATCAAGTTTTGTGGGTGGGCGTTTCAGCAATACTGCCCCGCTGCCGAAAAAAGGTTCAATGTACTGTTTGACATCGCCTAAATATGACCACACAACATCCGCAACTTTCGACTTGCCGCCGAAATACGGAAATGGGGCTTTGAGGTTTGTATCCATTATTGTCATTGCTTTTTGTCCTGTTTCTCAAGTTGTCGCGCCTGCGCCATCCTGCGGCGTATGGCAGGCCAGTTGTCATCCCTGACTTTGTACAGCTTGCCGGCGTCGTCATACCGCCATGCCGCAAGGTCGTCCTCGTGTGTACAGGCATAATCGTTACGTATTTTCATAATCCGCATTCGGGATTCATAGCTTGCGCCGCTCACGGGGTAATGCTCAATCGGCCTCATCGCATAGCTCTTTCAATTTGGCTTTCAGTGCAGTATTTATTTCTTTGTAATCCGACACCCGGTACACCATCCGGCGGTACGTTTCGTCGCGTTTGATATCCGCAAGGTGGTCGGCTCGGACGGGAAACGTCTCTTCAAACCACCGCATCCCAGCTACGCGGTTCTGGTCAAACCACGAATGACATTTGTTACACAGCAAAAGCAAGTTCAGCAAATCCCACCGAGTATTGATGTATTTGCGGATTTCAACATGAGCGACTTCACCGGTTTCTTTGCAGTGGATGCCGCATCGCTGACACGTCCAGTCGTCCCGAAGCCGGATAATCTTGCGTACCAAATCATCGTTTAACCGCTTCATCCGTGTTAAGTCGGTGCGATTAGCCATTTGCCGTCTCCTTTGTGCGCTTGTCCTGACCGCCCAGCTTGATGGTTAAAAAAGTTTTTAAACGGCTGCTGAAACGCTCGCCAAACGCCTCGGCCAGATTTTCAGGCGATAGGTTGGTTGTGATAATCGTCGGCCTGCAATGCTCCAGGCGGTTATCCAGAATGCTCAGCAGTGCCGTTGTGGAGTAGTCCGACAATGACCCCGCCGCCACGTCGTCGATGACTAAAACATCCGTCTCGGTCAGCAAATTCATAATCGCCCGTTCATTGCCGCCGCCGTTAAAACAAGACCGCAGTTTCAGCAGCAGTTCAGAATGTGTAAATCGCTGGACATTGATTTTGTGCGTATAGTACCAGCGTATCAAAGCCATAGCAGTATAGGTCTTGCCGACACCCGCAGAACCCCAGAGTAATACCCCTTGTTCTTTCGGCTTGGTCAACAACCGCCGCCGGAGATTGGTGTTCAGTCGTCTGACGTGGGCTTTGCGGAATATCGGCGGTATTCGTTTGCTCAATCGCTTACGGAGTTTGTCCCGCCGCTCCATACGCTTGTCCCGCCGCTGTTGAGCCGCAATTTTTGCCGCCGCCGCATTGTCCACCTGAAACCGGCTCATCAACGCCTCGAATTCATCAGACATCAAATTCGTAGTCTGTTCGGCTTGATTTTTGGCTTGCAAAACCTGTATCGTTCGGTTTGCCTGATATAGCTCTTTGTCGGTTGTCATAATTGCCCTCGATAATCTTGGTAATGTTGTTGTCGTTTTTCAGTAGAAATTCGAGTGTGGCTTTCCACCCGCTTTCATTTTTGCCGGTACAAAAATCAGAAGCATCCAGCCGGTCAATGGCTTCTTTCCAGTGGTCAACAAAAAAGGATTCCTTTGCTCTTGTTTTAATGGCGTCCCTGCGTTTTCCTGTCAGACGTTCCACCTTCGGGAGTCGTGCTTTGGTGTTCCAGTAGTCCAGTAATTGTTTAGCAAATTGTCCGTTTAATTCCGCCGCCTTATTCGTACTCTTATCTGTCTCTGCTTCTGCTTCTGTCTCTGCTTCTGTCTCTGCTTCTGGTGCGTCATGTTGACGCCATGTTGACGCCAACTTGACGCCATTTTCGATAAATCCTTGATCTATAAAGAATTGTAAATCTAACGGGTCGCTTAAATAACATAATTTGCTAATATCTTCGCTTGACGCCGGTATGACGCCATCATGGTCACCAGCGAGCAACCAAATGGCGACAAGTTGACCGCGTTGGGCGTCGGTCAGCTTAATCCATTTCATGTTCCGAAGTAGCCGACGATAGACTTTTATCCACGGCGGCTGTCCTCGGTCTTTCCGGTAGGTCTGCCATTTGTCCCAGTTGTGTATTTTCAATTCAGCCATTTTTACGTATTTCCTGTTTTATGGCGAGCCGGGTCTCACTCCGGCCCGCCCGTTCCGCCGCAGGTGATGGTGGTTGTGCCTCCACATTAGGAGTTGCGGCGGTTAGAGATTAACTTTATTTTTATGTCTGCCTGTGTTTACCCGAACCGGATTAGGGTTAAAGTTATTCTCCATCCCCCAATAGAAATTCCTTTGTTTTCTTAGGAAGGGTGTTGATTATCGCAGTTTTGATATATCCGGGCAGCTTATCCGAACACACAACGTGGCCGATAAGATTCTTATAGCTACCCTCAGACAATTCCACTATCGCCCGCAAATGACACTTGTAAGTATCAGTTACTTCGGGGCTGTTTAGAAACGATTCAAGGCGGTTTTTCGTTCGTCCCTCAAGGCTGGTTCGTTTTTTCATTGTCGTGGCGATAGTGTTAATAGGGGCCTTGATCGTTCCCATTAAAGTTACGCCTAATTGATTGGCAACAAATAACCTGCACCCTTGTTTCCTTTTTACCAACTCTGCGTTGATAAGGTTCTTGATTGCAACCCTCTCTCGGACATAATAGATATATGCCTTTGAATTTTTGGGCGGGATATTCATCCCTATAAAACGAGAACAAAAATCCTCCCAGTGATACAACTTTTCTTGTTCCATTCCGTCAATAATCGCACTTGTTATTTCGACGATATCATAATCCTTAATACTCATTGTCAGATTCCTTTCACACCAAAAAGTTTAAGTAGTTTCTTACATTCCGGTAATAGGGTTAAAAATGTATTCGAGATAAACAACGATTGAAGACATCGGACTTGCTTTGCATTTAACGCCTCTGCGGTGGTATTGAAGCTGGCGATGTCGTTTGAGAGCTGGCTTGACTTTCGTTCAATCCGCAATAAAAGTTTCTCCATTCGAATAAACTCTTTATCTTCTTCCGAAGACTTGGCTTTTGGTGTCTCGACCCCTAATGCTCGCTTTTGGGCAAACCCATCGAAGTCGTTTGCACTAATTTTTTGCTTAACTGCCTCTTTTGCAAGCCGTTCTTGGGCTGGCTTGGATAAGCGATATTTCTTGGCAGCCTTCTTAAACCGAGATGTGTGTTCAAGGCTGGGTAGTGTCTCTATCGCCTTCTTAGATACACCACCCTCGCTGGCCGGTAGTGTTTCCCGGCGGATTGTGTCAAGGGCATCCTGTATCATCCACTGCTTCCAGTGCTTGCCGAGAAACTTGAGGATAGTGGTTTGGCCTGAACCGTCTCGTTTGATATTGCTGAACGATTTCGCCCCATCAATAATATGGCTAATAAATCTATTAGCCATAGCACTATCCCACGTTTCATACTTTGCCAGTTCCCCGTCGATGAACGCCTTCGCAGCCCGGACAGTTTCAATCACAACCAACGGATTAGACTTGTAATAGTCCAAGTTCTCATCGGCCATAATCTTAATCATATCTGAATCGGATAAATCAATAACAGGAATATCAATCAATTCTATTTTCAATTCCTGTAATGCAATCAGCCGATGATGGCCGTAGGCAATCTGATACTTGCCCGCGATGCTGGGGTGCTTTCGGCAAATCAAGTTATCCCAGAATGAAGTCTCTTGGATAGTGCTTTTCAGCACATCTACCTTTTCCCGATCAATGGGATAATGACTTATATCTCGGAACGGGTTTGCTACAATATCCTTTACTTTGATTTTCATACTATTGTCCTTTCCTTTCTTGGTTAAAGTTATGGCGGTTGATTTCCGGCTCAGCCGCCAAAGCCGTTACGGAGGGGAAAAAAGTCAGTCTGTTTCTTCGGGGTCGGGGATTGCAATACTCAACTCCACCGCTGCGAATCGCCGAACCTGTTCGATATATGCCATGAATTCACACGTCGTTAATTCAGTGGTACTTTGGATAAACTGCAAGCCATTAGCGTCATACTTTTTCAGGTATTTCATCTTAAAGGCCGTGTGTAACTCGTCCGGTTCGTGGCCAGTTTCATTGGAGATATAATCCAACACGACACCCCAATAGTACCGGTTCTGCTCACTGGAACGAAACTTGCGTTTGCGGCGAATCACCACGTGAAAGTGCTTGTGCTTGCGCATCTCGGCAACCATCGCATCCCTGCGGGTAATCTGTATCTTGCCGTCGTCTAATGTTCGTCCGTGAAAAATCAATTGTCTCACTCCGTTAAGTTGTTCCATTTCGTCCGTGATTATGAGTTAAAACGGGATATCGTCGTTATTGTCATTCGGCGCAAATACAGGATGATTCCGGTCAAGCGGCTCCGGCTCGTCGCGTCTTTCTGCCTTGCCGATAAACTCGAAATTCTCCACAAACACCCGCAAGCGGCTATGTTTCTGGCCGTCCTTTTCCCACTGCTGAAATTGGAGTCGTCCTTCGATAAAAATCGGGTCGCCTTTTTTGAAATACTGATTCACCACCTCAGCCCGCTTGCCGAAGATTTGGCAATCGACAAAGCAGGTATCCTCGGCCATTGTGCCGTCCTGCTTTTTATACTTCCTTCCAACCGCCAATCCAAAATCGGCAACAGGGGTTTGATTTGGTAGAAATTTTATCTCTACATCGCGGGTCAAATTGCCCATTAAAATTACCTTGTTCATTGTAACTTCTAT
>JAQURJ010000114.1 GCA_028715705.1 Phycisphaerae bacterium
GTCCGACCTGCAATCGGATTATCACAATTCCGAATATGTCCGAAATGTCGCCATCGGCTGGCGCATGTCGAAGCGCGAAGATTTTAAGGCGCTTCGGGCGGCTGCCGGAAGATACGAGCCGACGAGCCATTTAGGGCTTGACGCAGATGACTCTATTGAACATCGGGACAATCGGAGCCAGGGCGCCGGCAATTATCTGAAAGCTGGATATATCCACGACAACGGCTGGCTGGTTGAATCTATCAACCTGCCGTTAAACAACTGGCTGGTACTGGTGGAAGGCGCATTGCCGGAAGAAGAGAATCCAGAACTGAGCCGGAGCGGCGACGGGGTGAGATTGTTGGAAAACACCGAGAAGGACGGCTATGAACTGCGGTTTGACGAAAAACCGCCGGACGAAATTCTGAGCCGACTGAAATCAAACGGCTGGCGCTGGAGCCGATTCAACGGCTGCTGGTATCATCCGCGAACAGCCGAGGACCTGAAACTGGGACTGGAAATTATCGAATAACAACAAAAAGGCGGCCGAGTGCTAACCCGGCCGCCAGCCCTTAACATTGATTGGAGGTGTGCGCCCCCGGTTAATTATAGGAGGTGATAGTTAAATGTCAAGAACAAATGCAAAAATAAAACTACTTGCCATTGCCACGGTGACGACTGATGATTATCTTGAATTGCGGCCGACCGCTCCGGCTGCCATGGCGGCGAAATTCCTAACCCGATATGGATCCCGGATACGGGCAGCGATGAGGCTGGCCGGCATAGCGGAATTAATTGAATGCCTGCACGAGGCAGAGGTTGACCTGGCCACGCTGGACGAAATCTCCAAATTGCCGCTGCCAGAAAGGAGTTATCTTGGAACGGAAGAGGAAATTAAAGAGCAAATCGCTGACCTTCGGGCAGTGGTGCCGGAAGATGAATAAGCCCATTCGGCGGTTTCGGATGGCTTCGATTTTCAGGACTCCCATTCGATACCGTTATCCGGAGAATCTTGGAGTTGAAGATTTTGAGGAATACGATGAAAAAAAGAACAATGATGATTACCGAGCTGCATGGGATAAATAGATTGTCCCGTAATCTGTGGGGTGAGCCTGAGTGTTTGCCGGCCACACGAGCCAATCTGGCGTATTTGCTAGATTGGGCCGACTATCGCCGCCTGGAGACACGCGGCGCATTCGGCAATGTGGGCTGCGGCGAAACGACCGTCGCGGTCATTAACGACGGACGAAACCTGAGAAACTTTATACGGAATTCCAAGCGCAGTTATCCGAACTGCTTTGCTTTATAACCTGGAAGGCTGAAAACTAAGCCAATAATCAAAAACGCTCCAGAAAGCCCCAGAATCGCCGATCGGCTCCTAAACCATATTCTGATATAGGCTGGCCCCTGAAAATGCAATGGCGAGCCGTTTCCGGCGATTTTGGGGGCATTTTTGAGCATGACCAATGCTGATTTTTGAGCAGTTTCGGCAATTTTTATGTCCTCTTAAAATGGCTCAATCTGGTTTTTCCCATATCGCGCAATAAGATAGGCTTCCGCCATGCCTTCATGCGGCGTTGAACAGCGGGTGGTCGCCAAAAGACTGATTTCCGGGCATAACTGTTTAGCGCGAAGAACGGACGACATTTTGCCTTTCGGCATGTCGCGCAGGAGTCTGCCCTTCCAGGTTCGGGGATGGATTAAACTATACGGTTTTCCCAGTCCGGCCGTAATGCCAATCAAGAGGCCATATCCGGCGCCAAAATTAAACATCGAGACCACACCCTGTTCCGGCATGGCGCCGGCCTTCTCAATCGCAACATAATCCGCCCGGCGAATCAATTCAACGATGGCCGGAATATCAAATTCGCGCTTGGTCTTTTTCTTGTCTCCCGAAATTACAACCGGCATTCGAGCCAGATAAATAATTTTAAGCGTCTCCTCATCAAGCAGACAGATGGCCCCGTCCTTGCCGGGGTCAATTCCGCAAATAATTCTCGACATGATTTGTCCTTCAAAAATTATTGTCGTTTACTTCCGCCCGGGAAAACAACCGGCTGCATGAATTTCGGATCTCCAATCCGGTCGATTATCCGCTCCCAGCCTTCGAGGTCCCGGAGTTGCGGCCCCGTATAGTTACTTGTTATCACCAGCGTTAATCCATTGCGCCAGCGGTAATCGAAAAATTCCTCCTGCAATGCCAGATTCCAGCCGGCTCTGTCATCGTATGCCCGCCCGAAATCGTCAATCATGAGTATTCGCTTATCCAGAATATAATCCCGGGCGTAAGTGTCATATTCCTTTTCATCCGCCAGTTGTCTCAACCGCTTAATCAGATTTGCATGAGTCAGAAAACCGACATCAATCATGTTGAGGGGAATCATACATGACCGCCCGGTAAAAATACACAAGAAGGCATTGGCTCTGTCCGCCCGCGCGTCGTGATGATTTTCGGCAATCCATTGCGCAGTTTTTTCCAGCAACCGCCGGTACATGACCGCTAAGGCGCTCGTCTTGCCGCAGCCGACGGAGCCCATAAGCAGCAATCCCTGAAGCGGCGATATCTTATGATACTGGTCGATAAAGCGCTCAATTTCCTTCCGAACTGCCGGGGCGATGACCGCCATCGAGGCCTCATGGTGCACCGGACCGAATACATTTCGGAAATGCCATTCAAATTCTTGTTTTACCGCCTGAACCAAATTCATCTGCGGCAGGCACTCGTTTTCGGTTTTTCTTTGAGGCATTGTCTTCAGCCTCCCATTTTTGAGTTAATTTGCAGGCGTTTCGCAAAGCATTGCGAAGTCCGCGTTCCGTTTTCGGTTTAACAGCCGGCTTATCGAGGTAGTATTCCGACCAGGATAGAGCCGCCCGGCTGATAGTTTCATAACCATATCGAGGCACAATCCCCAGATTTGGGTCATAGAAATATTGACTCAGGGAGTCGGTGTCTTTTTTGAGTGAAATAAAATCGGTGCCTTCAAGTTTAAGATTTTTGTCATTTGACGGTTTCATTGAGTTTTCGCCTTTCTTTTGCTTTTTTATTTTTTTGAGCCGTTGGGGGCTTATTACCTCTTTTACAGTTACAGGTACAGTTACAGGTACAGTTACAGGTACAGTTACAGTTATAGGTTTCGGTAACCGTTCCGATAACCGTTCCAGTAACCGTTTCGGTAACCGTTCCGGTAACCGTTCCAAAACGGTTTTTAACTTATTTAATAATAAAGACTTGGGAATTTCGGATATTTCTGAGTAGGCTTTTTTTAACTGATTTGGATTATCAATCGAGTTGTGTTCAAACCAACTTGGAATCAGTAAAATACTATTTTGAAAATCATAGTCGATCCAACCCTTTTGAAACAGTTCCGTAAACGGTTTATCTAACCGTTCCGGTAACCATTGAAGGTCTTCACAAATATAGGAGCGAGGCAATAAATAATAGCCTATCATGTTGGCGTGGGGATTGGTCAATAAATATATCCACAAAACGCGAGCATCCTCTCGTAATGATCGGAATTCCTTATTCCTCCACAGCTTCTTAAAAATTTTGCCGTATCTCGCCATAAATTCCCCCTCAAATTAATCAAATGCACTTGCCAGTATTGTCATTATGCTCACAGGACGGGACAAAGCCGAGGGTTTTGACGCTGGCTTGCTCATTGTATTCTTTACCTGAGAGCTTCCGCGTTTTATCGCGCCTACTTTCATCCACTTGTCGTATGCCAATATCGACAACTTCAGGTTCATATTTTGTTCTCTCCACCACCCTCTTATACGGCTTTCCACAGACGCCGCAGGCGGTCTCGGCTGTCCCGGCCAATATGCACTTATTCACAAGCTCCTCCGGGAAGGTTGCAAAGTGGGATGTTTTATTTTCTTGACAAGTGCATTTAGCTTTATTACCTTTAATATATGAAGATATGTAAATATTGTGGTCGGGAGTTCCAGCCGCTTGAATCGGGCGGTGGGAAATATAAGGCTCTTTATTGTTCTCGTCGTTGTTCGGCAATGGCACATTCAAAGAAAGCTGAAGTTCACTGTTCTTTTTGTGGCAAGGCAATACTTCGGAAACAGTATCAGATTGCGCAATCGGGTCGACGGGGTTACTTTTGCAATTTTCAATGTTATGCTGAATGGCAGAAGATTCACATGAAGGGGAAAAACAATCCTTCGTGGAAGGAATCGGTTCGTTTAGAATGTCAGTGGTGTGGAAAGATTTTTTACAAGAAACCATTTCAGGCGAAGAACCGTCTTTATTGCTCCGAGCGTTGTCATCAAGAGTCTCACATGAAAGATTATCCTCATCCTGATTCGTTTTATAACAATCTTTGGCAGAAACAGAGGATTGCGGCACTTGAGAGAGACGGCCATTCTTGTGTTCACTGCCATTCAGACAAGAATCTTTTGGTTCATCACAAGAAACCACTCCGAGACTTTCTCGCCGAAGCCGTCCGTCTTGCTCATGGATTGGACAATCTGGAGACCACTTGCGAGGAATGCCACGGTCATCAACATAGTCAGCTGAATCGAAATCGTAAAAAACGCCACTAAATGCTTGGGTAGCGATAGTCCAGACATCCCTTAAATTTCGACCATTGCCAACCGGCCTATCAAACATCTTATGCAGTTTTTTGGGATTCTGCGCCAGCGCATCATTATACCCGTCCTTCATATTTCGGTCCGTCGAGCCTGTTTCATGGCGGGTATCGTTCAAATAAGAGTCGGAATATTTTTC
The DNA here is from genome assembly GCA_028715705.1 of Phycisphaerae bacterium. Taxonomy (GTDB): domain Bacteria; phylum Planctomycetota; class Phycisphaerae; order Sedimentisphaerales; family Anaerobacaceae; genus JAQURJ01. The sequence continues at coordinate 4,715 of JAQURJ010000114.1, forward strand.
ACGGACTCCTTCCATATCACAATAATACTTGGCGCTCTTTGATAACAGAAAGATATACTCATGGCTTTTTGTTGGTCGGTCGGTGACTGATTCCGGCATGGGGTTACTATTATGGCTCAGGACACCTGAAGCCAGAGAAAATAAATGAGGTTCACTTTCAAGCACAACGTCCCAAAACTTCCTCGCCCTACTATTTTCTATCGCCATTACCTCTGCGCTATTATATTTATGAACATCACGTATTTCACCACGCCAGCCCGGAAATGTTTTGCGCTCTCCACTATTAGTCATAATGTGTTTAGTTCTTTTTAATCGGATAGATTTACCGACCCTCGCACAAATGGTTCGCAAATCCGCCACCCAATTATCGTTGTTGCAAAAACCCAACCGCCATCGCTCCCCGCCCCAGTGTCCATCACCATCTAAATAGCCCTGCAAAATATTTTGCAAAAAAGCGTTATTTCTTTTCCAGCATCTTACGTTTAGGTGTTTATCCTTGGCTGTTTTACCGCTTACATAAGTATTTAACAAGCCCAATATTATTGGAGAGTTAATGTTAATTGTAGCGGCATTGCCATGCGTGTTATGAACCGCGATGTAGCCGTCATATTGTTGGACAAATGAAGTCAGCCACTCCAACCGCTTTACCTCTTTAATGTGTCCTGCAATTTGTATAGTGCCATCGCTTTGTGAGCCTTCAGCTATATACAATCCTATAAAATAACCGACCTCATCGGGTATATATTTAGGGTCTCTTGCCATTTCTGGTTCTGGCAATCTGCAAGATTGTATAATATCCGCCCTTTGGAGTTCATCAGTTCTCAGTAACCCTCTTTGAGTGGGCCAAACATGGTTATTTGTGCAACCAATTCTTTCACCACTTCTCAACACAACCTCTAATGGCCTTTCTGGACGCGGTGTTTCCTGCCATGAAATAACTTGATTCCACTTGTTCCCGTCCCACAACTTTACAGTTGCGGGGTCTAATCTAACCAAATCTTTAATGGTTGTAGGCATTTCACCCTTTTGCGTTTTTGCATATACCTTTGTTCCGCCGCTTAAACACTTGTGCCAGATTATGTCCGACCTGAGATACCACCCGTCCGCCTGAAGCGCGAGAGCCAGCCGCCAGGGGATGCCGCAGAGGTCTTTGGGCTTGAGGCCGGGATACCTGAAATCATTACCGTCCGTATGTTTTGAGACTGTTCCTGGTTTACCAAACCTGCCTAAATCACAGCAAGAATGGAAGGCCGCCTTTCTTCGGCCATTTTTGACGCTTCACTCAGGATTGCCCCGAAGGGTCTTACATCCTGTCCACGTCCGTTTTTTACTTG
>JAQURJ010000115.1 GCA_028715705.1 Phycisphaerae bacterium
GTCCGCGAGTGGTTATCGCCGTGCCGAGCGGGATTACGGCTGTGGAACGCCGCGCGGTTATAGACAGCGCCGAACGTGCCGGAGCACGCAAGGTATTCCTCGTCGATGAACCTATGGCTGCGGGCATAGGCGCTGGGTTGCCGATAACGGACCCCACCGCTTCGATGATAGTCGATATCGGAGGCGGAACAACGGAAGTGGCAATTATGAGCCTTGCCGACATAGCTACATGCGAATCCATCCGCGTCGGGGGCGACGATATGGACGAAGCGGTGATAAATCATCTTAAACGCACCTATAACCTGCTGATAGGCGAATCGCGGGCGGAAAAAGTCAAGATACAGCTTGGCTCGGCTGCACCCTTGGAAGAAGAAATGACAATGGAAATCGCCGGACGCGACACCATTTCCGGTTTGCCGCGAAAAATCGTTATTACCAGCGAAGAAATTCGTGAAGCTCTTCGCGAACCTGTTGCCGCGATCATCGACGCCGTTACAGCCACACTCGAAAAAGCAGAGCCGGAACTTGCAGCCGATCTGATCGATAACGGGGTTTGCATCTGCGGCGGAGGCTCGCTATTGCGAAATCTCGATATAATACTGGGCAACGCTACCGGGTTGAAAGTTTTCCGTGCTGAAGACCCATTAAGCTGCGTAGCGAGGGGAACCAGCGTGTATATGGAAAACCTCGAAATGTGGAAAGACACGATGGATCACGACGATCACGGATGGCAATAGCTCAAACTGATTTATCTGTTTGAGAGTTCAAAAGTCAAAAGGGAAAAGGGGAAATTTTGGAATCCGCCGGAGGCGGATGGCTATTTCCTGGTGTGCAAGGATGCCCCAAAAACACAAAAAAATATCTGACCGAATGCTGTTTACATATTTCATGTTGACGGCTTTGATACTTCTGTTCGCACCGCAGAGGCTCGCAAATAAATTCCAGACCACTTTTGCAGGCATATTTCGCGTTCCGATAGCCATCGGCACAAATATCTCGCTTTCTTCGCCGGTAAAAATGCCCAAAGGTGATTTTGTCAGCCGACGCGAATATATGGAGCTCCAAAATCATTACGCAAATGTCACCCAGCAATTACAAGCCGCTCGTGAAGAACTCGATAAACTTGCAGGCGTTCGTCAGCGGCTCGGCCTTGAAGGAGCGGCACTGGTTTTGGCCGATGTTACGCCGGTGAGTACGGACGGGTTGCGGGCGGAGATGATGATCAATCGCGGAACCAACGATAAAATCAAGCGAGGGTATTTTGTACTGGCGGATAACAGTATTATCGGCAAAATCAACTTCGCGGATTCGCGGACATCGCAGGTGAAACTGTTTACGGATTCGACCAGCAAAATCGAGGTGACGATAAACGGGACGGAGGCCATCCTGATAGGAACGGGGGCGGATTGCGCCCATATTACGACCATTACGGCTAAAACGGATGTGGCTGTCGATACGGATGTTTTTGCGATGCCGAAGAGCGGATTTCTGGATTCGCCAATTATAATCGGGAAAGTAAAATCGCTGAAACGATCTGACGAAAGCGCTCTGCACTGGGATATTTCGGTCGAGCCAGCAAGCGATTTTAAGACATTGAAAGACGCAGCCGTTATTATTATGAATCCGGATAATTGAGGTCATAATGCGCTGGCTTAGATTTGCCGTTTTTTTAATAGCAGTAACAGTAATTCAAGCCGGGCTGATCGAAAGACTCGGCGTAACCTCACTCAGTATAAAGCCTAACCTGCATCTGATTATTCTTGTATTTTTTGCTATTTACAGCACGCCATCGGAAGCTATCATCACATCGTTTGTCATTGGTTTTATGGCGGATATCGTAGCCGGGCCTATGGGATCGCATACAATCGCTTATGGAATTATCGGGACAGCTATCAGCTATCTGCATGCCCTTGTCGCGATGCGGTTCTGGCTGTACCAGGCGATAGCGATATTCGTTTGCGGCTTGTTAGCCGGATTTCTTGGATATATGCTCAGCAGGCTGAAGGGGCTTTCATCTGAAAATGCCGCCGCTGTTATATTTTGGACATCGGTATATTCGGCGGTTATCGGGCCGTTACTGTTTCGCCCGTTTATCTGGTGGATGCGAATAAAGTCGCACCGCATGAGTAAATACAGATAGCAGCCAAACCGCTGATTGCGGTTTGAAATTCAAAAATCAAAGTGTGAAATTGTCGAATAAACGTATAAAATTTTTTATTGTCCTTCTTTGTGCCGCTGTGGCTGTTATAATCGGTCGGCTTGTACAGTTGCAATTGGTAAATGATTCCTATTATCAGGAACAGGTCAACGACCTTAAACAGCGATACCAGGACCGCAAATTCCTCAAAACCATACGCGGCTCGATACTTGACCGGCATGGCCGCGTTCTCGCCGAGGACATACCGGCATTTACACTCGATATAGAATATACCGCATGCTGCATTCTCGACCCCAACGTGCAGATGGCTATGCTGCTAAGAGCCGCCGGAGGCGAAAACGCCTCTGCGGCTATTGAAGACGCGCACAAAGATATCGCGGAAAAACTTGATTCGATAAACGCTATCCTCGACAAGTGCGCGAATTTCAACACAACTCGACAGCAGCTTCTTGAGATGATAAATGATATTAACAGCAAAATCTGGCGCATGCGGGACTATATTGCCTGGAAAAGAAATTATCCGCAGTTTGATTCCTTTGAAGCGGGCGAATTTGACCCCGATAAACGTATTTTGAAAGCTGCTGCGGTTGACCTTGTCGAGATGCACAAGGCTTATGAGCTTATCCGACTGGAGAGCAACGATGATATTTTCACAGCTCAACTTGAATTCATGAACACCAGCGGCATCCGCGTCACTCCCCGCGCAAAACGATACTATCCGTATGGTTCAATAGCGGCACAAACCATCGGCTATGTGGGGCCGGAACAAAAAAAAGAACTTTTTGTCGAAGACCCCCTTTCAAGCTATCTTGAAGGAGAACTGTCGGGCAACTGCGGCGTCGAGTTTGTTTGCGAGGAAATTCTTCGCGGCAAACGCGGGCAGGTGGTTTATGATATTGACGATAAGCTGAAGCTGCGGACGGAAACCGAGCTTGGAAGTGACATTCATTTGACACTCGACATCGAACTTCAGCGGCAGATTGAAAATTATCTTGAAAACTATACGTTCAACGATCCTAATCTGAATGATTCTGGTATTGGCGCGGTAGTGATCGATGTCGCCACAGGAGATATTCTCGCGATGGTTTCAGTCCCGACCTTTGACCTTAACAGAGCACGCTATAACGACAAACTTTTCACCAATCCCTACCGCCCTCTTTATAATCGCGCTATGCAGGAGCATTATCCTCCCGGTTCGGTTATCAAACCTCTCATACTCATCGCCGGACTGGAAGAAGGTAAAATCAATCCTGAGGATATAATAAGTTGCCCCAATCAAAAAGCCCCAAAAGGCTGGCCGAATTGTCATATCATAAACTACGGGCATGGTCATGACGACAACTGGGCAAACAATGGCAGGAACGCTATCAAGGGCAGCTGCAATATCTACTTCCCACACCTTGCCGACATGATCGAACCTGAAAATCTTCAGCGATGGCTGTTTGCTTTCGGATATGGTCGTCTCGTGCCGCTGGAAGAAAGCCTGGGGCTTGAAAGCAACAGAACAATGCCGCAGTCGTCCGGTTATATATCAAGCACCAGTGTTCGCAAAGTGACTGACTTTAATGATATACCCGAATTAAAGGGAAGCGACCGTCGGTGGTTCGGTATAGGTCAGGGCAACTGCCGTGTCACCGTCCTTCAAGCAGCTGCCGCTATGGCGGCTATATCACGAAACGGAATATACATAGCCCCACGACTCTTTCTCGGCGCCGAACGCGCTGATTCAATTTATCTTAATATCTCACCGCAGACGATGGCTGCTGTTCGCGATGGAATGTACGCGGTGGTAAATGAGTCGGGCGGCACCGCACGCAAAGAATTTTCAACAGCCGACTTCGGGTATGATATCAAGGTTTACGGCAAGACCGGCTCGACGCAGGCGCCGGAACACGCCTGGTTCGGCGGTTTTGCCGAAGACGGGCGTTCGCACGCGGTAGCCGTAGCCGTGGTCGTCGAGGGCGGCCAGCACGGCTCAAGCGACGCCGCCCCGCTTGCCAGAGATATTATCAAATTCTGCATCGACGCCGGATACATAGGAAACAAAAAAAATATAGACAACACCGCGCCATAATGGTAATATAAAACCATTACTCTTGATAAGTGGAACTGAAATGAAAACCGGACGCGATATATTGAATGAATTGAACAAACACGCGGATTTTTTCCATAAATCATTCTCTGTTTGTAAAATAGGCTTGTTCGGCTCATTCGCAAATGGCACAGAACGCCAGGCCAGCGATATAGACATACTTGTCGAGCTTGCGGAACCAACTTTTGACAATCATATGGATTTGAAATTCTATCTCGAAAAACTTTTTGACCGCTCCGTTGACCTTGTTTTGACCGATACAGTGAAAAAAAGACTGCGGCCGATCATCGAGCAGGAAGTTGTCTATGCCCATCAGCATAATTTGACCGCATGAGGATAAGAATTGACTATGAATTGCCCACAATGCGGAATACAAAATCCTGACAATTCCAAAAACTGTTTAGAATGTGGATTACCCTTGAAGAAAAAACTTCCCAAAAATATGGGCAAATCCACTAATGATTTAGCGATCGTTGGTTTTGTTCTTGCAATCATAAACTTTTTCACCTTCTTTCTATTAGCCGTGCCCGCTATTATTTTCAGTCTTTGGGGATTGTATAAAATCAAAAAAAGCGAAGGCCGCCTCAAAGGGAAAAGTCTTGCATGGGCAGGTTTAATCATTGCTGTTTTGCAACTTGTCATTTTCGCATTATTATCTGACCGTATTTTTCAAAAACCCGCATATAGACTGATTTGCGGAACAAATTTGAAAGGTATCGGCAATGCTATGATGATATATTCCAATGATTATAATGATAAATATCCTACACCTGACAAATGGTGCGACTTATTAATTGAATATGCCGACGTTTCACCAAAGCAACTACGATGTAAAGCCGCCCAAAAGGGGCCTTCGAATTACGCATTGAATCCCAAAGCTGATGCCACATCAAGTCCGTCTCTTGTAGTAGCTTTTGAATGCGGCCCCGGCTGGAATCAATACGGGGGGCCGGAACTGCTTACGGCGGCAAACCATAAAGGCAAGGGCTGCAATATCTTGTTTAACGACATCCATGTTTCTTGGGTAAAGAGTGAAGAATTTGATAAACTTTTCTGGGATCCTTGTGACCCGAATCTCCAGAAATATGAAAGAAACATAGAACCCTATTCATCCAGTGAATGTGACTAACTAATATGCAAATCTCTAAAGACCAGCAAGACCAATTCATCACCGCGGCTAAAAAGGTAGCTCAATATGACCTTGTGAAATGCAGCAGCGGGAATCTATCGTGGCGGCTCGATGAACCAATAGCCGCTGTGACAGCATCCCGTTCGTGGCTGGGCGAACTTACAGCCGACCAGATAGCCGTCTGCGATATCAATACCGGAAAATGCCTCAATGACAAAATACCTACTGTCGAGCATGCCTTTCATCTTGGCATTCTGCGGAACAGGCCAGAAATAAACGTTGTTCTTCACTTTCAAAGCCCTTTTGCCACAACTGTAGCCTGCGGGGAAAAAATCGATTACAATTTTAATGTTATAATCGAAGTTCCATGCTACATCGGAACGCCGGCTGTTGTCGATTATTTCCCCCCGGGTTCAGTCGAATTAGCCGATGCGACTATCAATGCAATGGAAAACAGCGAAATGGCAATCCTGCGTAACCACGGCCTCGTAACTGTCGGGAAAACCTTTAACGACGCTATACAGAAAGCGGTCTTTTTTGAACTCGCCTGCCAAATTATCCTCACCCAGCCGCATTGTAAAACATTAACACAAGAGCAGGTGCAACATTTGCGCA
>JAQURJ010000116.1 GCA_028715705.1 Phycisphaerae bacterium
AAACCAGAGATTCCACTCCGCCGAGACTTTCAGCAAAAACAAATATCTCAAGTCCCTCCACAAATTTTTTAACTGTTTGCAGACCGCCGGCAAGCTTAAAAGTAACGATAGCCCCAAAGCCATCCATCTGCGATTTTGCAAGGCTGTGCTGAGGATGTGTTTCCAGGCCGGGATAAATGACGTCAAGGGCCTTGGAATGATTGGAAAACCATTCGGCGATTTTCAGTGCGTTTTCTTCATGCTTTTTCATCCGAACAGGAAGAGTTTTCAAGCCTCGCAGACTAAGCCAGCAGTCAAACGGTCCGGGAACCGCACCAGCGGCATTTTGATAAAAGTTATATTTTACAAAAAGTTCTTCGCTGCTTGTAATAATCGCGCCGCCTATGACATCGGAATGTCCGCTGATATATTTTGTCGTACTGTGAACCACAACATCAGCGCCCTGTCCCAGCGGCCTTTGGAAAAATGGTGACGAAAATGTGTTGTCCGCGACAAGAACAAGATTATGTTTTTTACTTATCTGCGAGACGGCCTTTACATCGACTAACTGCAAAAGAGGGTTTGCCGGCGTCTCTATCCAGATCATTTTTGTTTCTTTTTTGATTGCGTTTTCGAACGTTTGCGGTTTGGCTCCGTCAACATAAGTAAACTGTATTCCCCGCGGCACTGCCACATTTTCGAATAAGCGAAATGTCCCGCCATAAATATTTTCCGAAGATACCACGTGATCGCCGGGACGCAAAATAGATATCGCCGCGTCAACCGCTGCCATCCCTGAACTGAACGCCAGGCCGTATTTGCCGTCTTCAAGGGATGCCAGGCATTTCTCATAAGCGCTTCGAGTGGGATTGCCGCTTCGGGAATACTCAAAAAGATTCGGCTTGCCCAAACCTTTGAACGCGAAGTTGGCCGTTTGGTATATGGGGACAATAACGGCTCCTGTTGCAGGATCTGGCTGCTGGCCTTCACGAATCGCTTTTGTCGCGAATTTCATTGTTACTCCTGTATTTAATCTTATTTTATGTTTTCAAACAAATAATCATCAAGTTGTGATGTTGGCGAAAAGAGCAGATGACAAATAACGCTCACCAAAACTTGGGATAATGGCCACAATTGTTTTACCCTTGTTCTCCGGTCTTGACGCCAGGACGTTCGCTGCGGCAAGAGCGGCGCCGGAAGATATACCGACAAACAGCCCTTCAAGTTTTGCCGCCCTTCGCGACCAGTCGATGGCTTCGTTGTCGTCAACAGTTAAAACTTCATCAACGATATTTAGATTCAGCACCTTGGGAACAAAGCCCGCTCCGATACCTTGTATCTTGTGAGGGCCGGGCTTGATTTCCTTTTTTGCAAGTGTCTGCGTTAGAACAGGACTCTGCAAAGGTTCAACGGCAACGGCCTTAAAGTCCGGCTTGCGTGATTTGATAACTTCCGCAATACCCGTTATTGTGCCTCCGGTGCCGACGCCTGATACGAGGATATCGATTTTACCGTTGGTGTCTTTCCAGATTTCTTCGGCTGTTGTTCTGCGGTGAATTTCAGGATTGGCCGGATTTTCAAACTGCTGCGGAACAAAAGAGTTCTTTTCTGACACCGCTATTTCCAGCGCTTTTCTAACCGCGCCGCCCATTCCTTCCGAAGCCGGCGTCAATACAAGCTCGGCCCCAAGGAACTTCAGCACTTTTCTTCTTTCAAGGCTCATCGATTCAGGCATTGTAAGAAGCAGCCTATAACCTTTTGAAGCACATACAAAAGCAAGTGCAATACCTGTGTTCCCGCTTGTCGGTTCGACAATAAGTGTCTTGTCCTTGATGTCTCCGTTTCTTTCAGCCGCTTCTATCATCGACATTCCTATACGGTCTTTCACAGAAGCAAGAGGATTTTTACTTTCAAGCTTTGCCAAAACTGTCGCTTGAGGTATTAATTTACCGACTTTCACCAGAGGAGTACCACCAATCGTTTGGATTACACTTTCAAAAATACCAGCCATTGCTATCTCCTTTCTATTAAAACGCTCCCTATTACATATATCCTTTTCGTCGCAATGTCTCAAGCCCGCAGCCGTCTTCTTTATCCTGTTCGCGTCCGCTGCGTTCGGCTATGTTGGCAAATTTGCCGCTTCGCAGTTCCTCGATTATATCAGCGACATCTTTTGCCGTTGATTCCACCGGCGAAGTACACGGCGCACAACCAAGCGAGCGGTATCGCCTTCCGCTGCCTTTGTCAAAATACAGATCAACTATCGGGATATTCTCCCGCTCGATATATTCCCAGACATTCAGTTCCGTCCAATCGAGCAGAGGGTGTATCCTTACGTGCGTGCCCGGCGCAAAATCGGTCTTGAACTGGTTCCAAAGTTCCGGCGGCTGATCGCCGACATCCCAGTCATTGTGCTGATCGCGAGGCGAGAAGTACCGCTCTTTGCTGCGGCTGCCTTCTTCGTCGGCTCGTGCGCCGACTATAACGCCGGTAAACGGTTCACCGCCATTCTGTTTCACAAAATCGCCCGTCCGGTGATCGAGCACCCATCGCGGCCATTCGCCGCTGAGCGTATGTTTCAGAGCTTCACTCTTCAATGCCGCACAGCAATCAAGCCTGCTTACCACTCCTGCCGAAAAGGTTTGATTTGATTCCAGTGCCACGCTGTTCTTTCCCACTATCAGATTCAGTTTCCACTTCATAGCGAACTTGTCACGGTATTCTATCATCTCTGGTATCTTGTGAAAAGTATCTATATGCATCAGCGGAAACGGGACATGCCCAAAAAAAGCCTTTCGCGCAAGCCACAGCAAAACCGTACTATCCTTGCCGATAGACCACAGCATTACAAGATTCTTAAACGATCGGTAAGCCTCGCGCAATATAAAAACGCTTTGCGATTCCAGTATCTCAAGTCTGTCCATAACACTTTTCTTTCTTGTCACTTCGACCTAAGGCTGACTTTTGTCAGCCGCAGTGGAAAAATCTTATTTTATTTTGCGATGCAACCCGCATTCTTTATGTTCCGGCTCTTCCCACCACCATCGCCCGGCGCGGATGTCCTCACCGGCAAGTATCGCCCGTGTGCATGGTTCGCAGCCGATACTGGGGAAACCATCATCATGCAATGTATTATAAGGAACATTGTGTTCTCGTATATAATCCCAGACTTGCTGCGTGTTCCAATCGGCAAGCGGATTTATCTTTATCAGTCCGAACGCCTCGTCGTATTCAATGCGGGCAAGCTCTTTTCTTGTCGGCGACTGCTCGCTTCGCAGCCCGCATATCCACGCGTCCAGACCGGCAAGATATCGTCTAAGCGGTTCGATCTTGCGTATCCGGCAGCATTCCTTCCGCAGCTCGACACTTTCGTAAAATGCGTTCGGGCCGTAAGAGTTTACATACTTTTCAATTCGCTCAGAATCCGGAAACAGCACGGTGATACCAATTCCGTAACGGCGGCGGGTTTGTTCCAGTACCTTATAGGTTTGCTCAGGAAGCCTGCCCGTATCGAGTGTAAAAATAAGCGGCTTGTCTGTCACCTTGCGGAGAATATCCGTAACAACCTGATCTTCGGCTCCGAAACTGGTCGCGAATGTGATCTTGTCATCGAATCGTTTTATGGCGAATCTGACCAATTCTTCGGTGGACAAATCCCGTGCCTCGGCAAGCAGATTCACAATTTGTTTTTTGGCTTCAATAGTCATTTTTTTATCCATGAATGACAGGTTGAGGTGTTTTTTTGCGGCCGATATGTATGTTGTCCCACAGGCGTTCATGACCGTAAAACGCTCCAATTTTCAGCACCGTATCAAGAACGCCGATACCTGCAGCTACCTTAAAATTACCCGTAAGCAGCCACGACACCAGAAAGGTTATCGAACTGCCCCAGAAACGGTACAATATGGCCTTAAAAATACTTCTAATATGTGAGTCCATAATTTTTTCCTTTTAATACAGTAATCATATATAAATCAGAATGATACATACGGCACGGTCTAAGTATTGTCAAAATAGAAATTTTTTGCTTGGTACGAGAATTCACAAATCAAGTAATTTTCTAAAAATAACGAGGGTTGGTTAACTGAATAAAGACCAACTCACCGGTTCGAAGCATCAATTGGTCGTAAATCTGCCGGGTCATCTCAGCCTCCACAACTTCGTTTGTATCTTGACGCGCAAGTTGAATCTTCACAACAGGGCCAACGGGAGTGACATGAATCACTTTAGCTGAGATCGCCTCTTTTCCAGGTGTTCGCATAATCTCAATATCATGCGGTCTGACATACGCTTTTTTTTGCGATTCCGCCACATCGCCGGGTGCCGATAAAAACGATTCGTGATCTTTAACGTGGGCCAGGCTGTCTTGGGTCCGGCAGTGAAAAATATTAACATTGCCTAAAAAGTTGAACACAAAAGGATTGGCCGGGTTATCATAAACCTGTTCGGGTGTGCCTACCTGCTCGACCTGCCCGGCATTCAACAAGGCAACCCTATCGGCCACTTCCAACGCTTCTTCCTGGTCATGCGTAACGAACACGCTTGTGATGGACATTTCGTCGTGAAGTCGGCGAAGCCAGACTCTCAACTCCTTGCGAACTTTGGCGTCCAGTGCTCCGAACGGTTCGTCCAGCAGCAAAATTTTCGGCTCGACCGCCAATGAGCGGGCCAGGGCCACTCGCTGACGCTGACCGCCGGAAAGCTGATTTGGATACATCCTGGCCTGATGTTCGAGCTGTACCAGTTTGAGCAATTTATGAACACGATCTTTGATCTCGGTTTTATCGGGCCGCGATTTTCGTGGACGCACCTTTAGGCCAAAGGCAACATTTTCAAATATATTCATGTGTCGAAACAGCGAATAATGCTGGAAGACAAAACCCACCCTGCGTTGGCGGACACTTTGATTACTGACGTCGTCTTCGTGAAACAACACCGGACCGCTGCCGGGGTCGGCCGTTTCCAGTCCGGCGATAATTCGCAGGAGTGTTGTTTTTCCGCAGCCGGAGGGTCCCAACAACGCAACCAGTTCGCTATTATGGATGGTCAGGCTCACATTTTTCAATGCGGCAAAAGTTCCAAATGTTTTGCTGATGTTACGGACTTCGATACTCATCTCAACTCCTGCTTGAATCGTTTGAAGACGCGTTCAAATCTTTATTAAATTTCCACTCTACAATACTTTTAATCACCAGGGTGACAAATGCGAACAGGGTCAGAAGTGACGCGACCGAAAAGGCGCCCACAAAATCATACTCATTGTAAAGTATCTCGATGTGCAGCGGTAACGTGTTTGTTTGTCCGCGAATATGTCCGGATACCACAGAGACCGCGCCGAACTCTCCGATGGCTCTTGCACTGCATAGAATGACCCCGTAGAAAAGTCCCCATTTGATATTCGGCAATGTCACCTTGAAAAAAGTTTGCCACCCGCCTGCACCAAGGACAATGGCCGCCTGTTCTTCTTCTGTTCCCTGCGATTGCATCAGAGGTATCAGTTCACGGGCAATGAACGGAAACGTAATAAAAACCGTCGCCAGGACAATACCTGGAATGGCAAAAACAATTTTAATGTTATGTGCAATAAGCCAAGGGCCAAACCACCCGTGCAGTCCAAACAGTAATATAAATATCAGTCCGGATACCACCGGCGAAACCGCAAACGGCAGATCAATCAGCGTGACCAGAAGGCCCTTTCCTCGAAAGTTAAATTTGGCAATCGTCCAGGCAGCCGCCACGCCAAAAACCAGATTGAGTGGAACGGCAATTGCCACTGTTATG
>JAQURJ010000117.1 GCA_028715705.1 Phycisphaerae bacterium
ACATTCATTGCCCTGTTAGTGCAACGCTCCGCTGTATGAAGTATTCCCGGAAGGGTTATTTTCTCAGGCCCTTTGAATGCATGAAACTATTCATTGATTGGTCGAACCGTGACCAGTCCTACCGTGACAAGCTGGTAGATTTCTTGACCAAAGCAGGCCAAGAAGAGGGTCTGTCGAAAGACGATGTTGAAGAACTCGAAGCAATGATGCGGATTGATTGAATGGGGAAATTTTAGAACATAAAAGCATGGAAATGATGATCATGGACAGATCAAAAAGACAAGGATTATCGGAGAATGGAATCTAAAGGGGTATTTACATCCTGGTCAGTCTCCGACTTTAAGGCGACATTCAATGCCATTTGGCAGGAATGCAAAAGGCTCGGGCGGTTTATTATTGAAGTCCGGCCCTGGGACGAAGCCAAAGAAATCAGCCTGCAACAAATGAAATGGATTCACTGTGATGCAGGCCCTATCAAGCTCTTTGCCGATTTTCAAGGCGTTTCCCTTTTAGATGCTGAACTCGAATTAAAACGTAAGTGTGCCCGCAAATTATTCGTTATTGAAGTGAGCGGCCATAATTGGGAAAAGCTGATTAACGGTCGTTTCTTCTACGAATGCCAGCGGTCAATCTGCAATAAGCTCGTTTATCCCCATCGAGTAATGATTGTCGGCAGGAAGCGGGTTTGCCCTCACTGCGGTCATGCCAGCGTAAGACTGATTCATATCAACAGCAAAACCTCTCTGTCGGCAAAGCAAACAACTGAGTGGATGAAAAGCATGGTGTCATTCTGTGAGGACTTAAAGATCAAGATTCAAATGCCGGATAAAGATTGGAAGGAAAATAAGCATGAATAAGCAATTCATACGGGATGTTCGTAAAATGAATGAGTATCAGAAATTTTTGCAGAATAAGGCGATTGATTTTATGTGGGCGCAGGAATGAACATCGACGAAATCAAAAACACGGTGATTTGTGGCGACTGTCTTGAAGTGATGAAGCAACTGCCCGACAAGTGCGTAGACTTGGTGCTGACAGATCCGCCGTATGGGATAGGAATAAGCAAAAATCCGGTTAGGCAAAGGTTTGAAAAGTCTGATTGGGACAAATCTATACCAACAAAAGAATATTTCGACCACATCCTGCGGGTTAGCAAGAATCAGATTATTTGGGGCGGTAACTATTTCAGCGAATACTTGCGAAGCTCGAAACACTTTCTCGTGTGGAATAAATTGCAACCGGAAGACTTCACGCTTGGAATGTGCGAAATGGCGTGGGGTTCCTTGGATAAACCCGCAAAGATGTTCACACAAAGCGTTCAAGTTGAGGGCAACACATTTCATCCCACACAAAAACCGGTCGCCTTAATGGAATGGTGCTTGAGGAAATACAGCATTGAAGGCCAAACTATCCTTGACCCCTTCCTTGGTTCCGGCACAACTGCCGTAGCCTGCTACCGCACGCGCCGGAACTTTATCGGGATTGAAATAAACCAATCTTATGTTGATATAGCCAACAAGCGTTTGCAGGAAGAAAAGGATAAACTGGCCTTATTCGGAGAATCGGCATGATTGAAACCATCGGCACAATCTGTACAGTTATTGCTGTTATAGGCGTCTGGTTGAATAATCACCGGCGCCGGGAATGCTTTCTTTTGTGGCTGTTTACCAATTTTGCAACAGGAATGATTCATTTGTACCTGCAAGTTTACAGCCTGGCGCTCCGTGATCGGATCTTCTTTGTGCTGGCAATACACGGCCATTGGAAATGGGGGAAAAAGTAATATGGCAAAACGCGAGAAATGGAACCCGTTGAAATCAAGCTACATTGACAGCAAGAAGGTTAATCGGTGCAGCTTTGAAGCCGAAACTTTGTTTATCCGGCTGATCGCGGCCTGTGACGACAACAGCAATTTCGACGGTAATCCATCCTTGCTTGCCTGTAAATTGTACGCCGAAAAAATCAAACACGGAACGATTACGTTTCAGCAAGTGGAACAAATGCGTAACGAACTCGTTACGAATATGCTTCTGGTCCCGTACGAAGTCGATGGAGAACAGTACCTCCATATACCCAATAATAAGAAGTTCCGGAGAAGCGATATTTTGCCTGATATTCGGTTCCCTAATATTCCTCAAGTTGTTTTGGATAAATGGTTTAACGAAAACGTAACGGATTCGTTACGGACCTGTAACGAAAACGTAACGGATTCGTTACGGACCTGTAACGAAAACGTAACGGATTCGTTACGGACCTGTAACGAAAACGGCTCATCACAAACAAACAAAACAATACCAAAAACAAAAACAGATTCACAAGATAATCAAACAAAAGAGTATTCAACCTGTGAAATCTTGCCGCAAGAGGAACCGGGATTAGAAAAAGCCCTTGTTGAAAATTCTTCAACTAATCCTTTGATTTTGGGGTTGAAGTTTTGGGAATTATTTGAAAAGAAATTCAGCCCCATGACCAACAGCGAAAACACAACTTTTCATCGGCTGGCTACATATCTGGCTCAATCCAACATCGAATACGACGCTGTTGTATCTGCACTGAATGATTCGAAGGCGGGAAAAAAGAAAGCGGCGTTATTCGTACAACTCTGCAAGGATCGCTTTGGATTCTCAGGGATGGGTAAAGTGTCAAGGAAGGGGAAGCCATGAACAGGACGATTGCAGGGATGCAGGGCGACGGACCGCCCATTATTCAAAGAATGGGATACGGTAATGACCGCATCAGGGTACAGAACAAATACGGCAACCGTCATTACTGGCGCGGCAAGCTGCTCAAAAGCGATGCGGAGTACAGTTTTGCCTTACTGATGGATGCCCTGATAAAAACGGGCGAAGTGGTTGAAGTCGAGTATGAACCAAAGCCGTTTTATTTTGACGGAATCAGGCGGGGAACCGTGAGCTATACGCCGGACTTTCGGGTGCTCTGGAAAGCTGAGGATTGCAACACCTATTACGAAATCAAAACAGGCACGGCGATCGCGCCCAAGGACATTACCAAGTGGAAGCGGTTTCAATCACGATACCCGGAAGAAAAACTCATACTGGTTTATCCGAAAGAGCCGAACCCGCGAAAAAGGAACGGCAGGGCGAATCCGATCTGGCAAAAGATTGAGGACGGCAGGAAGTACCTGCATCACGTTTGGTATGTTGGCGCGGATTATAAAAAGTTTGGGATACCGACAAAATTTTCTTGACGGACAGGCAACTATGGCCTACGACGAAGCCGCAAAAAAGTATTACGGTGAATTTGCGTGTTGCAATTTCAGGAGAAATCATCCGGCAATGCGGAAAGCAGTTATTGTTGTCGCTGTGTGAGATTGTGGAATAATCGGCATTGTTGTTTTCTCCATGTGAGCCGGCAGGCGGTTTTCCTCCCTGGCTGCCTGTCGGCTAAATTTGAAAGGTGAACAGATGGATAAAATCGTAAAGAAGGTTGTAAGGAACAAAAACGCAAATTGCCGCGATTGCTCAAACAGCTATATCTGCTCTTTGTTTGATAAATCATGGCAGCTTGACGGTGCAGTCAGTGTTGCGGCATCGGAATACAATCCGTCGATGTTCGATGATAAATCGAAACGAGCAAATATCATCGGCGATACGCTCTGTGATTTGCTGCCGACATGTTGCGGTCGATTCAAGGATAAAACCTCAAATCGAACTACCGTCTGCCTGTTGACGCCGATGCAAAAAACGGTTGCAGAGAAATTAGCAAGCCTGTCTGCAAAGTTGCAACGCTGCCCGACTATTTCGGAACTGGCAAGAGAGTTGCATTTATCGCGGTCAACTGTCCATGAACATCTTGATAAGTTGTGCGAGGAAGGCTATGTCCACAAAATCAAAAGCGGACGGCGGGCTTGTAATTACATGGTTAATCAAGAAAGCGAGTAGGGCAATGATTATTTTTGTATGCGATGGATGCGGAAAGCAAACGCCGGGAATCAACCGGCACGAATTACCTAACAAGTGGAACTTGCGGGTCAGTGTCGGTGGAACGGTTGCTCATTCATGTTCAGGCCCATGCGATGTTGTTGTGCAGGGCAAGTATCCAATGTGTTCGATCGATACGTATCCCGAAGCCATAACCGTGAAGTGTACCGACTAAGATTGAAACGGAGCCTACAACGATGGAACGTCAAATTTTCATACCAGACATGGAACTGATTGCCAAGCCGAATGGCACAGTCGAAATCGCAAAGCGGCATAAGATTGTTTACAACGGATGGACGATTGACATTGACCCAAAGCCGGTGCCGTTTATCTCGGATGGATCGAGCATTCCGCCGATGTTTTACGGCCTGGTCTGCCCCAAGAAAACGCTGATTCCTGGAATCATCCACGACTGGCTTTATGATACCGGCGAAGTTTGGGTTGACAGTCGCAAATACCGAATTACCAGACAGCAGGCCGATATGGTTTGGGCGGATGTTGTTGTTCACTGTGTTGCAAGTACAGCCATTGCAACGTTGGGTTATATCGGGCTTCGGATCGGCGGATGGAAAGCATGGAATTATTACCGCAAGACGGATCGCGTCAGAAAAATGCATCGACTTCAAAAGGCCGAATCGTCGGCAGAAAGGATTTTACAATGAAAGCACGGATTGTGGTTATTGCAATGCTTGCGTGCATGGCCGGTTGTTTCGGCCCTGCCGCAAGAGACAAGACGCTTTTGCCTGCGATTCAGGAGCAATGGCAGGAGCTAAGAACAAATGCCGTCGGTGATGTATCGGCGATGGACGCAGCGGCAGAAACCGGCGTGGGCCTTTGGGGGGCCTGGGCGGCGGCTAAGCCGCTGGTACTGGACGGCATAACACAACAAGAGTCCGCCGGGGAAATTACGCCGCTGTTCGCTGCAAGCAAGCGTGAAGGCGTCCGGGTCACAGACGAAATGGTCAGAAAGTGGGGTGTCCGTTGAACGAAGAAATCAAACAACTCATTGAGGAACTCCAAACAAAAGCAAAGGACGCGCCTCAAAAGGTCAAGGCGTATCTGGCCGAACGCAGTTTGGTTGTGACCGAGGCGATTGTGACAAACAATCCCCACCTGCCCTGCATTGTCAAGCAGGAACTGCTGAACGTCAAAGGCATGACGGCAATTGTTGCAACTGAGCAGGCCGACAGCCTGGATAATTTCGCGATTGCCGTATTCAGCAAGGCGATTACTGTGGCAATCGCGGCAATGATGAACGTGTAATTCAGTCGTTACGCTGAACGCCCCGCCTTGCTCACAGGTGGGCGGGCGGGGCAAATCTGAAATTTAGGCATATACGACGTAAATATCAATCGTGAACAATTGAAGTTTTTGGAGAAATAACATGAAGGTGAATTCAATTCAAGTGACGTATGGGGAACTCAGGTCAAGCGGTTATCCGTCTTTTAGCAATCGACGGTACGAAGTGACTCTGTCGGCCGTATTGCAGGATGGCGATATTCCGGAAGATGTGAGACGAAAGCTGACCGACACAGCCAAGGGCATCGTCAAGCGGGAATTTGGTGATAACGATGTTCAGGGTCAGTCGTTCATGGAAACGCCGTTCTGATTATGCCGACAGTCACAGGCGGCGGTCAGGAGGATAATAACAAATGGCAAAGCAAAAGAGTTTAGCACAGTTATTACGATGGGCAAAATTGTACGGTTTGATAATTGATTTTAGCCATATTGACCGTGTTATCATTCGGGATTTTAGTCATGGATCGATCCA
>JAQURJ010000118.1 GCA_028715705.1 Phycisphaerae bacterium
GTCGAATTGATGACAGCCAATAAAAATTGCAAACTGGGGTCGTGGAAATGCTTGACGAAAAAGCGATTTTTGCTACAATAAATCAGGTTGAAACGTTGAGTTTACGAGCTTATGGGATGATTGTGAAAATTTCTGTAAAGTATAATCTAATCGGATGTTATAAATTATATACGAGCATATATGAATAACCAGAGGATGAATTTTTCTAACGATAGATGTATGGATTTTCCTAAAATAAGAATGCGAAGGCTTAGAATCAGTGATTCTATGAGAAGATTGGTTCGCCAGACTAATCTGAGCGTAAATAACCTGGTATATCCGTTATTTGTAAAGAACGGACAAGGTCTTAAAGAACCGATTGAGTCGATGACAGGCTGTTACCATTTTTCACCTGATATGGTTGCCAATGAGGCGGCTGACATAGCGGAACTGGGGATACCGGCTGTGTTGCTGTTCGGGGTGGCTGACAGGAAAGACGAAACCGGCTCGGAAGCATGGTCAGAAGTTGGTGCGGTGCAGAAAGCGGTCAGAGAAATCAAAAAGGCTGTACCTGGGTTAATTGTGATCACCGATGTCTGTCTTTGTGCATATACCCAAAGCGGCCATTGCGGGATAGTTAAAGGCGAAAAAATAGATAATGACCTGACCTGTTCGTTGCTGGCTAAAATGGCTCTGTCCCATGCTCAGGCAGGCACTGATATAATTGCGCCTTCCGATATGATGGACGGTCGCATAGGGGTTGTCCGGCAAAAACTCGAAGAGAACGGGTTTCCTGAAACCGCTATTATGTCGTATTCGGCAAAATATGCATCGGCTTTCTATGGGCCGTTCAGAGATGTTGCGGATTCTGCGCCTGCATTTTGGGACCGCAAAAGTTATCAAATGGATATAGCCAACAGTGATCAGGCCATGCAGGAAATTAGGCTCGATATAAACGAAGGGGCTGATATCATAATGATAAAACCTGCGTTAAGTTTTCTTGACATTATTTACAGGGCGAAAGAACGCTTTGATTGTCCGATAGCGGCTTATAATGTCAGCGGTGAATACATGATGCTAAATGCCGCGTCCAAGGCCGGTCTTATAGACCGGCAGGCATCAATGCTCGAAACATTGTATTCAATCAAGCGTGCTGGCGCCGATATTATAATTACCTATTTTGCAAAGGAAGCGGCAAAACTACTCTGATGACAGCGATACGCATTAACGGATCATAGGAGAAATTCAGTGATTCTTGTTTGGTTTATTTATGGTTTGGCATTTTTCATTCTCGGGTTTGGGATTTTTATCTATCCGAAAAAAGGCAGCGTGTTCAGGCTGGCGAACCATATATGGATGATAGCAGCATTCGGGATTCTTCACGGAATAAATGAATGGCTTGATATGTTCATTACTATAGGCGAGCCGTTTGACGCGGAAGTGCTGAAGTTTTTGCGGATGCTTACTCTTTGTACTTCCTTTCTATTTCTTGTTTTATTTGGCTCAAAGATAATCGCAGAGACAAATAATCAGTACCGCCTGATAAGAATTATTCCTACGGCCTTGTTCGCGGCATGGGCCTTAGTATTCATTCTCAGTGGTGAGCGGTTTTTAGCAGGTGACATTGCTGCACGATATCTTCTCTGTGTACCGGGAACGATTCTGACCGCTTTGGCATTATCAACCCAGATATCCGAACTGAGAACAACAAGACTGCGAGGAGTGACACGGTGTCTGCAAATAGCCGTTGTCGCGTTTCTCTTTTATGGATTTGCGGCTGGTTTGGTTGTTAAGAAAAGTGAATTCTTTCCAGCTAATTATCTTAATTATGATTTGATAATGAGCACGTTTGGTATTCCTGTTCAGATGTTTCGCACCCTGTGCGCTATTGTTCTGGCTTTCAGCATAATATACATATTGAATGTATTCCGCTGGGAGACACAGCAGCTAATCAGGAGAAGCGAAGAACGTTTTGGGAAAATTGCTTCGGCCATGCCGCTGTTTCTTTTTGTGCAGGATATCAACCATGTTATCACGTTTGCTCAAGGTAACGGCCTAAAACTTCTGAACCTGGAGCCGGGTGATATTCATAGACGACATATTGCAGATGTATTTGGCTCGATACCGCAGATCGAAGAAGATAGCCGCCGCTGCGGGACCGGCGAAGAATTCAGCAGCACTTTTCGGACTGAAAATCTTGTTTTTGAAGCGTACTATTCGCCAATGCGAGCAGATAATAATGAGCTCATTGGGGTTATGGTGCTGGCCATCAACGTTACCGCCAAGGTAAAAAGTCAGGAGCAATTAGACGACTATCGCAGGCAGATAGAACAGAATGCTCGATTAGCGGAAATCGGTACACTCGGTTCAATAATGGTGGATCAGGTGCGGCAACCTTTAACAATTGCCTGCATGAGACTGCAAAGGCTTTTGATTGATATGGATAAGAACAAAACCACAGTTGGGGTAACTAATGTGGAAACACTTAAAAAATGTCTTTCGGATGTTTCTAAATCGATGGACATAGCATCAGGATTTTATCAAACTGCGCAGCCCCGACAGGCGAGCGACGCTAAAGCTATAGATATATATAAAATCGCAAAAACAATAACAGAAGTATTTGCGAAAAGTGCCCAGAGAGTTAATTTGGCAATTAGCCTCAAAAGCATAGATTGCTTTCCGAGACTGTCGATAGCCGAACATGAACTCGAACAGATATTTTTCTCACTGATTCAAAATTCCATTAATACCGCGGATGCAAACAAATCTCAGAAGCTTACGATTAGTTGCAGGGAATATGATAATCAAATTGAATTACAATTCGCGGACACATGCGGCGGCATCGCTTTTGAAAATATGGAGAAAATTTTCGAACCATTTATACCCACCCATAAGGATGAAAAAAAATGCGGGCTTGAGCTTGCCATTGCAAAACGAATTGTGTGCGCTCACGGAGGCGATATCAAAGCAGAAAATATACCCGGCTGCGGCACTGCTTTTAATGTTACATTTCCCGTTTAATGCTGAGTCATATAGTGATGGAGTTTTTATTGTCTTAGTTGATCAAGTATTTCTTTACCGCCAGCGGAAATTATCTGTTCGGCAGCTTGTTCGGCAGTTTTGAGTGCTGTGTCCAAAGTACTTGTTAGAACACGTTTTATATATTTTTTTGCGTCAGGATCAGAAAGCACCGCGTTAATAGTTATCATATTATTTTTAATTTCCGCATACACACCAAGCGGTATGCTGCATCCTCCATGCATAGCCGCAAGGAGACGGCGTTCAGCTTCGACGGCTATGCGGGACTCGGTGTCATTGAGTTTTGCCACAAAGTTCTTTGTTTCCGTGTCATCGGTGCGTGTCTGAAGTCCTAATGCTCCCTGGGCCGGTGCGGGTATAAAGTCTTTGGGTGAAAGAATCAGTGATATTTTGTCAGAGAGGCCCAGTCTATTCAATCCGGCATACGCAAGAATTGCGGCGTCAACCTGGCCTGATGCAACTTTTGATACTCTGGTTTCAACATTGCCCCGCAAAGGGACACATTCAAAATCATCTCTAAATCTCTTTAGCTGTGCTATACGCCTAAGACTGGATGTGCCTACCGTCGCAGCAGCAGGTATATCCATGACGTTATTTAGCTGCCGGTTGGCAACAAGTACATCGGCAGCATTTTCTCTTTTTGGGACGGCTGCGATTACAAGACCGTCCCTGATAGTAGTCGGGAGGTCTTTGAGGCTATGCACCGCCAGGTCTGCTCGGCCATCGAGAAGGGCATTTTCCACTTCCGAGGTAAAAAAGCCGATGGATTGGGATTTGTATAAAAAATCCGATGTGTCACGATCGCCTTTTGTGGAAATTGTTATTACGGATATTTGCACAGTTGGGTCAAGCGATTCGAGTGATTCTTTTACAATCTGAGTCTGGGCTAAAGCCAACCTGCTGCCTCGGGTTGCTATTCTGATAGGTTTCATTCAAATCTTTCTGATTTCATTATTTGTGTTTTTTGTTGTTTTTACACTATATTTGAAGTAAAATCAAGTACTTATGAAAATATCGCGGTATTTGTTCGCTCTTCGTTGCGTGAAATGACCGACTTGCAATTATGATCCGGATTTAGTATCATTATAAAAAAATAAGCAATTTTTTCCCGATTATAAGAATAATCAGCTTTTTCGAGGATTCTCGGCAATGAGTACAAAAAAAACCATGTCTGAACAGGATCGCAGGGTATTAACTGTTCTCCAGAAAGGATTTCCAAATACAAGGACACCTTTTAAGGAGATGGCGAGCCGTATAGGTATGGAAACCGGGCAATTTTTAAAATTGCTGGAGGATTGGAAAAGTTGCGGCAAACTTCGGCGTATAGGCGCTATAGTGAACCATTTCAAGATTGGCTTGGATGCCAATGCAATGGTTGTATGGCAGGTCGATCCTGACAAGATTGAACAAATAGGTTCGATGCTGGCAAGTTTTGAACAAGTTAGTCATGCTTATGAGCGAGCTGTGACCGAAAACTGGATGTATAATCTTTATACAATGGTGCATGGAACAAGTCGGCATGAGGTAGAAGAAGTTGTACAGAAGATGAGTCAGGCTTGCGGAGTTTTCAGCTATCAAATACTTTTCACTGAGCGAGAACTTAAGAAAGTATCACCAACTTATATAATTGCGAACGATTAGAGGAAAAATGTTAAATCTGCCTTTACCAGAAATAGTCATATTTGTCACGGTGTTGATGACATATTCAGCGGCGGCGATTGTCGGAGTGGTCCAATTGCGGCCTGTTGGCGAAAGATTTAAACGATGTCTCGTGCCGTTTATTGCTTTTGCCGTGTCATTAGAGGCTGTATTGCTTATTTTTAGGGCAGTTGAAATAAAGTCAATTCCGCTGACAGGTCTTTTTGAATCCATGATAGTGCTGACCATTGTGTTCGGTTTGATATATCTGTTTTTCACAATCGGTATAAAAGAGGTGTGGTTCGGGTCGGTGATGTCGTGGGTGATATTGGCCACGAGTATTCTTGCGGCTCTGGTTGCCAGACCGGCTTCTGAGCCCAATGAGTTGACTGCTAAACCATGGGCGATCGTTCATGGGATTGCGATGATTTTAAGTGGTGTTTCCATAATGTTAGCGGCGGCAAGCGCAATGCTCTACTTGCTTGCTAACCGTGGTCTTAAGAAAAAGAAAGTCCTGCAGGTGCTTGGTAAAATGCCTAATATTGAAAAACTTGGGCAGATGAATCGATTCGGCTTGAAAGCGTGCTTTGTATTGATGACATTTGGTCTGGCAAGCGGCATCGGTCTGGCAATTACATCTTCAGCAAAACTTGATATAGGTATTGTTGGTTGGCTGACAGACCCTAAAATAGTTCTTATTGTTGCTGTTTGGGGGTTGCTGGGAATTATCCTGCTGCTTGGTCGTATAGGGGCAGTGAGTGTAAAACATAACGCATACATAATCATTTTCGCCTTTATTTTGATTTTGTTTGCCGTCGTAGGGACGACTCTTTTTTGCGGTACCAAGCACAATTTTAACTTGCAAGACGGTAATAACATTGAAGTAATGGATAAGGGAGCCTCTAATAATTTGATTTTTGAGGCTCAAAACTTCAGTTAACATTTTTTGAGTAAATTTTTGAACACAATATTTCAAAATTTCGGTTTTTCGGCACTCGTAAACGTCCAAGTGACTCGT
>JAQURJ010000119.1 GCA_028715705.1 Phycisphaerae bacterium
GGCGCCCTCGCAAATAGGTCCGACTACATCAATAGTTTGCAATCCTTCAAAGCCAATATTTTCCATTTTTGCGGTTGGGACAAATTTCTTCTCGACCTTTGCCGGCCAGATAAAGTGGAACGCATCGTATAGACATGGACGTATCAGGTCGTTCATACCGGCATCGACGATAACGAATTTCTTCTCGCCGCCGGTCTTTGTATAAAGGACGCGGGTAAGAAGTATTCCTGCATTCGCGCAGATGCTCTTGCCGGGTTCGAGGATGAGCTTTAGGTCCTTGCCTTTGAGCAGCGGGACAATTCCTGCGGCATACTGTTCGGCGGATGGGACAGAGTCGGATATGTAGTCCGCTCCGTAGCCGCCGCCCAGATCAATCGCCTCGATTTTGTGCCCACGCTTGCGCAGCTCGTCGATTACGGGCAGAATCTTTTCAACAGCATCGACATAGGGATCTATGGTCTTTCCGCCGCTGCCAAGATGAACGTGCACAGCACAGAGGCTGACTTTGGGATTACCCTGATAAGTGTCAAAAACCTTCAATGCGAGTTCGATGTCAACACCAAATTTAGTTTCTTTTTTGCCTGTTGTAATATATGCGTGCGTTCGATAGTCAACGTCAGGATTAACACGAAGAGCGACTTTGGCCTTGCAGCCTGTTTGGCCAGCAAGGGTAATGAGGTTTTTCAGTTCCGCTTCGGATTCGATATTGCAATAGCCAATATTCGCCTTCAGTGCCTCTATTATTTCCTTATCTGTTTTGCCGACTCCGGCATAGACCACTTTCGACATGTCGCCGCCTGCCTGCTGTACTCTGAACAGTTCACCGCCGCTGACGATATCAAAACCGCTTTCAGCCTGGGCGAGAACCTTGAGTATGTTGATATTGCCGCAAGCCTTGACCGAATAGCAAATGGTGGTATCAAGCTGTGCGTATGCCTTTTGTATCTTTGAAAGATGATCGAGGAACGTCGCCTTGCTGTAAATATAAACAGGTGTGCCGACCTGGGCGGCTATTTTGTCAACAGCCACATCCTCTGCGAATAACTTACCGTCACGATACGCAAAATAATCCATAAAGCCTCTTACGTTCCAAATTAGCTAAATTAACAAAACGGGGTCAGTATAATGATTTGGCCGATAATTGCAAGCGGGCTTTTAATCTCCGCGATAAACAAAAAAGCCCGACATTGCTGCCGGGCTTCGTAAACTTTGAAAGCTGTTTACTTATTTCTTTTTAGCTTTCTTCGCGACTTTCTTCTTTGCAACTTTCTTGGTCGCTACTTTCTTCTTCGCAACTTTCTTTGCTGCGACTTTCTTTTTTGCTGCTTTTTTCTTAGCCATTTTTGTTCCTTTCAATTTTCACTTGTTACTTAAACTAATTTATAAACGAACAATTCATTACTATTACTACTATTTTTATCGGTCAAATAAAAGCGTTTACTTCATAATTTTTTCAGTTTTTGCATTATGACTGCTTACTAAGTCTCGGCTGTTACGCCGTTTAACACTGTGTGAAGCTTGCCAAAACGCTTGATTCATCCGTCATATACAGCAAGCAAGTGACATTTTTTTGATACCTCTGATTTTTTAATATTAAACAACAGAGTTTATAACTGCTAAATTCTTAAGGTTTGAGAAATAAAATGTCACCCTATTCGGTTACATTTCAGTTATATTGCCCTTTAAACTAAAAGAAAACGCAACCTTCCCAAAAGATGTTTTTGTCCGATCAAAAAATTTTATATAAATAAAAAATTTTTTTGACTTTTTTTACAGAATAGCTGTTAATTTGTATATGAACGAAAACAAAATAGCTTTGTTCGGTGGCACTTTCGACCCGATTCACCTGGGTCACGCAGCCGTTACAGAGTTTGCGGCAAAGAAAATAAACGCATCCAAGGTCATACTTATACCGGCAAAACAATCGCCGCTGAAACCTTCTTCTCCTATAGCGTGTGATGCGGATAGGCTGAATATGATAAAGCTCGCTATAGAAAACAACCCTCTCTTTGAAGCAAGCGATTATGAACTAAACAATAAACCGCCCAGTTTCACAATCAATACCGTAAGATTTTTCAAAAATAAATTCCATGGCTCTGAGATTTACTGGCTGCTCGGTGCAGACAGCACAAAAGAGCTTGGATACTGGTATATGATTGAAGAATTGATCGATATTTGCCATGTTTGTGTGATGTATCGCGCAGGTTTCCCCGCTCCTGATTTCTCTATGTATGCCGATTTATTAGGGGAAAAATGCGTTAAAAAGCTCAATGCAGATGTTATCGAGACCCCTCTGATAGATATAAGCAGCACAAAAATCCGCAAAATGATAAAAGAGGAGCAGGATATCAAAGAATTAGTCTATCCTAAAGTGGCAGGATATATTCAAAAACACGACCTTTACCGCTAATTTGTTTGGTAACACTCGTCTGGGCCGATCACTTCTTCATAAAAACCATTTTTGAGCAGGAAAGTGCGGATATATGCGCATAGATGGCACTTTGAAGCATACTTTTCGAGCTTGCAGCACCCTTTTTTTATCGCTGTTTCAAGTAAGCCGGTCGGGCCATTATTGAACAGAACACTTATCAACTCTTTATACCGTGGGTCAAAGTTCTTCCATATATCGTCAAGCCCTTGGGTTTCGACATTGCCGATTATAATCCCGCTGCATGTGCCGCTAAAAACATTACCGAACGGGTCAATATGTACACCTTTGGCGGATAGAAATGAGTTTGCGCAATTGGAATCTATTGGTTTGACGATACCGGCACTTACCGCTTCTTGGGCAAGTTTTCCGGCTGCTCTGCCGGTGAATCGGCAAGGGTAGTCGTTTAAGGATTCGAGAAACAATGCGGTTCGCTGCTGTTCGGTTGGATTGTTCGGGTTGAAATCATCTTGTAGGTATTTCTCCCATCGAATTTGAATTCTGTGCTCCCCGAGAATATCAACTGCTAAACTCGCCAGCCTTTTAACAAGTCTTAGATCGACATATTGCTGATGAAAAGGGTCGCAGCTTATTTTCAGCTTGTTTATATATGGTTCAAGTTCACACAGTTTTTCTTTGGCTATTTTTTCGTCTGCCCAGAATCCGTTTGTTTCCACCAGGTCTGCTTTACCCAAACCTGCCTGTTTTGCCTCTTTTAAGATTTCCAGCAGCCGTTCATAGTACAAGAACGGTTCGCCGCCTGTAATATGAACCTTTGCCGCATCGCCCGCAAGATTTTTTAAACTTTGCCACGCATTCAAGGCTGTTTGAGTTTTCATCAGGCCGCCGCTGTCCGGTGAACAGCAATAATAGCAGAACTCGCACCGGCAGTTGCATTTATATGTCAGCATAAGCCCTGCCGAACGCCAAAGCTTGAACTTACGCTCGCCTCTGCCCTGCCGCTGATTATAGATGTTATCGTTTAGCTCAACCATTTCATGGTTCAAAAAGTTGGTTTGTCTTTTTAAGATGAATCTGAATAATCATAACGTCTGCTGGGGTGATGCCGCTGATTCTGGCAACCTGCGCCAGCGTAGCTGGACGAAATGCGGAAAGTTTTTGCTTCGCTTCGGCTCGAAGATGAGAAATACCGTTATAGTCAATTTCGGAAGACAGCTTTATCTTTTCAAGATTGCGAAAACCGGCTACAAGCTTCTCCTGTCTTGCAAGGTAGCCATCGTATTTGGCGTCAATAATAACAGCCTGATAGACTTCTGTGCTGTAACCGTTATCACCAATTGTTTCCGGCAGATTTTCACCGATGGTGTTATTCGGATTATGCAGTTCGTCCCATAGGCTGCGGCCACTTTGACGCGTGTTTTTAAGAATAGTCATTAATTCATCAATGTGCTGCAATTTTGTTTGAAATCTTTGCCAGCGGTTTTCCTTTACAAGACCGACATCTTTTCCTATCTGCGTCAGGCGTCTATCGGCATTGTCGCTGCGCAAAAGCAGGCGGTATTCGGCGCGGGAAGTGAACATTCTGTATGGTTCATCGATGCCTTTTGTCAGAAGGTCGTCTATCATCACACCAATATAGGCTTCGTCACGCTTGAGGACAAGCGGCTCTTTATTTTGAACCATCATCGCGGCGTTTATTCCCGCCATTATTCCCTGCCCGGCTGCTTCTTCATAGCCGCTTGTGCCGTTGATTTGACCTGCAAGAAATAATCCGCTTATCTTTTTGGTTTCCAGATTGGGTTTTAACTGTACCGGCGGACAGTAATCGTATTCAATGGCATAGGCATAGTGAACGATGCACGCGTTTTCAGTGCCAGCCATCATCTTTATCATCCGCTCCTGAATATCTTTTGGCACCGATGTGCTTATTCCGTTGCAATAAATCGTGGTTCTGTTCTCGTCTTCAGGTTCAAGAAAGACCTGATGCTTTTGTTTATCCGCGAAACGTATTATCTTGGTCTCAATACTTGGGCAATATCTTGGGCCGTCCGATGTTATCTGGCCTGTGTAAAGCGGAGCACGGTCGAGATTATCACGCAGCAGCTTATGTATCGCTTCATTGGTGTATGTTACCCAGCAGGGAATCTGCTGCTGTTCGATTTTATCATTGAGGAAAGAAAACGGCTGCGGGTTTTCGTCGCCGTTTTGAGTTTCACATTTGCCGTAGTCTATCGTTGTGCCGTCAAGCCGAACCGGAGTACCCGTTTTCAGTCTGCCAAGTTTTAGGCCGATCCGTTCGAGGCTTTCCGACAGTTCCACGCTCGCCGGTTCACCAAGCCTGCCGCCAGCGAATTGTTCGGCGCCAATGTGCATAAGGCCGCGAAGAAAAGTTCCGGCTGTGATGATAACGGTCTGTGAAGTATATTCAGTACCGTCCGTGCAGCGAACACCTCGGACGGTATTTTCTTCGACAAGAATTTCTGCGGCGAGTTTTTCAGCGATAATCAGATTCGCTGTTTGTTCAAGGCGATTGAGCATGAAGTCCTGATACTTGTATTTGTCGGCCTGTGCACGGGGTGACTGCACAGCCGGGCCTTTTGAGCGATTGAGCGTTCTGAACTGAATACCTGTCGCGTCTATCGCCTCGCCCATCAGCCCTCCAAGGGCATCGACCTCGCGGGCAATCTGACCCTTTGCAAGACCGCCGATAGCTGGATTGCAGCTCATCTTGCCTATTGTTTCTTTGCTTATAGTCAAAAGGAGAGTCTTGGCACCTATCATTGCAGCGGCGTGAGCAGCCTCAATACCGGCGTGCCCGCCGCCGATAACTATACAATCGAACTGATTTGTGTTATTTGTCATCTGTTGTCAGTGCTACTGCCGAGGCAATGGCAAAATTCGACGTGTGGGTGATGCTTATGCTTATCTGGCCGATGTTGAGTTTATCGGCTATCGTTTTCACCTCGCCGCTGATAGTTACAACAGGTCGCCCAAGATTATCGTTGATAACTTCAATATCCGTCCAGGCGATCTTGCCTCGCCAGCCGGTACCCAACAGCTTCAGTATCGCTTCTTTCGCTGCGAATCGACCGGCAAGTTTCTCGACACGGTTGCGATTGGCGTTGGCATAGTTTTGCTCGGCTGGCGTAAAAATGCGGTCGAGGAATCTATCGCCGTGGCGGTCGAGCATCTGCTCTATCCTGCCGAAATCAACAAGGTCTATTCCGTGTGCGACGATGGCTGTCATAGTCGCTGACTCTTA
>JAQURJ010000120.1 GCA_028715705.1 Phycisphaerae bacterium
ATTCGATTTTTTTTCTTGTGCGAAAAAAGAATATAATCCGTATATGGCACAAGCGGAGCTCCCTGCCCTCCTGCCGCGATATCGGCTGTGCGAAAATCCGCGACCGTCAAAACGCCCGTCCGCTGCGCGATTACGCACGGTTCTGCAATCTGAAACGTTGAGTGTATTATTTTGCCGCCAAACCGTTTGCCAGCGGGATTGTGGAAAATAGTCTGGCCGTGTGAACCGATCAAGTCAAGAGTGCTGATTTCAATACCAGATTTTTTGCACAGGTTTTTTACCGCATCGGCAAACAACTCACCCATAACAAAATTAAGATGGCTAACCTTTTCTATTGTCGCTTTTTGCGGGTCGAACAATTCAAATATCATTTTTCTAACTTTGGCGGGATAACCGAAGGTATCGAAGGCAAGCACATCTATTTTCTTTGCTCCAAAATCAATAATCGCCGCATCAATGCCGTCAGCGGAGGTTCCGCTCATCAGCCCCGCTGTACGCAGAACAGGTTTTTCAGATAACCCAGCAGCCAATTTCGACCACTTTGAATTTATTCGTATTTCTTTCATTTCCGCACCGCCAACGATCGGCTTTCATTTTCTATTCTTTTGAATAATTTCAGATTGTCCTTTAATCTCGAAGGCTTATTCCGCGAAAGCCACAGCAGCTCAAATTCTTTAGATATTTTCGCCATATCATCCGCAATCCTGCGAAAATCCTTCGCCGCCACTTTTTTCCCGCTTCGCACATCTTTAGCCGCAAGTGCGCGAAAAGCGGCTGTAATATCCATCTTCGCGGCAAGCCTGAACTCTTTTATGGCAAGTTTATCAAATTCCGGCACCTGGCCGGACGAAACGGGCCACGATGTTTGTGACAGTTTCTCTATAATTTCAATCAATCCTTTTTCGATTGTCGAATCAATCCTGCTTCGATTGGCAGGATAGTCCGGTGCCTCAGGATCGTTCTTTGCTTTATGACCAATCGGCTCGACAAGTGCATGAAATAATGCCGACTCATTTCGATAAGGCGCACCGCATAATTTATATGTCGAGCCAAGCAATTTCAACGCCTTCGCCAACGGCCTGGACACATCTTTGCCAAACTCAACAGCACAAAAATCTTCGGTGAAAATTTTGTCGTCAACCGCTCTGCCGTTCCAGCTATGCGCTGCGCCGTGCGCGAATCCGTGCAGGCTAACCCCCAGCATATTGCGATGCCCGTTATCGCCCCAGTCCGTATTCAGCAAGCCTTGTGCATTGTACTTGCGGCCTTGTGCGGCAAATTGTGACACGTTCCCAATAGCGTTTTCCAGCCGTGTCCCGTGTGTGTTCCAGCCGCTGGTGCCGGGACAAACCATAAAATCCAGACCAGCTTTGGCGATCTCGCCAGTCCGACGCATCCTTTCACCATCAACATTATAATCCCAATTAAGCATTACAACGTCTTTGGGAATATCGCTTAGGATTTGCGGATATTGCAAAACAATATCGGCCCACGCGTTTGGACGTTTGCCATATTTGCGGCAAAGGTCACAAAGCTTTTTGAAGTAAGAAAGATAAACCTGACCTGCACCAATTCGCTGCACCCACGCCTTCGACCTGCCCTTGCCCAGTTCCCATGGCTCATCGCCGCAAATGTTGAAATCTTCAGCTTTAAAAAGCGGCACAAATTCTTCATATAGCTCGCCGACTAATTTGATGGACTTAGGGTCAGCAGGAAAAAGCGTCGTTCCCCCCCGCCAGCCGTTAAAACCGGGCAGTTCGCCAAGATGACAATACTCATTGAGCGCAAGTATCTTTTCCATATGGCCGAAACTTGCCAGCGAGCCGACCATCCGAATATGACGGGCCTTGCAGTAATCCTGAATATCGAGGATATCCTGCGGTGTAAAAGGGTCGTAACCTTTACCTATTTTAGGATGACGAATGAAAGTAAAGACATTTTCGATATATAGCTGAAGTTCGTTGATTTTCCAGTGCGCCAGCCGCTGTACAAGTTCCTTAATTGTCTCAATTTTTGGTACTTTGCCGCGAGAGACATCCAGATATACACCCCTGCGCCCAAAATCCGGCCAGTCCTCAATAATGCACGATGCAAGCCGCCACCCGTTGATCTTCACCAGATCAATCAAAGTCCCGATTGCGTAATATGTGCCCGCATCGGTATGCGATATTATCTTTATACCGTCTTTAGTGATTGTTATTTTGTAGCTTTCCGGTTGACCTTTAATAGAGCGGCTTAGCCTAAGTCCAGCCGGACTATAAGCGTTCAGAGAAACTATAGCTTTGACTCCGATTTGGCGAAGCTCCCTTGCGAGCTCATTCAAGGGCAATATATCAGCCGTATTTGACGTCGCCAGCACAGCCGTATCCGGCCATCGAAAAAAACCGGCTTGGCGGGAAAACTTTTGAGGCGGGATAAGCAATTTGCCCACAATATATCCTTATATCAGAAAAGCAAAGATCAATTTCTGAAGATAAGATAACATTTTCTCCCAAAACCAGCAATAGTTTCAACTCGCTGTTTGCACAATTTATGAAATGAGATGATCAACAACAATAAATTAGACATATTTTTTCGCAAATTCTTGTGCTAATTGCAGTTCTGGGCTATTATTTAGACAAGTCTCTATAAAGACGCTAAGCAACGGCTCAAACGAAGGATAGCCGCCCCGATTAATGCAAGGTTTGGTTTGAGCAAAAGTTGGCGAGAAAATCAGTGTAATCATTGCTTATGCAGGCTGTTAAAAAGTATTTCAGATTTTGAAATGTCACTCGATATAAAAGAAAAAAATAACTATCTGGTCTTTAACCTCAAAATCGTTCCGGGGTCGAGTAGGGATTGCATAGCGGAGATTCTTGACGGCGCGTTGAAGATAAAGATATCCGCACCGCCAGAGAAAGGCAAGGCCAACAAAGCAGTAATCGCTTTTCTTTCAAAGAAACTTGGCATAAACAAAAATGATATTGATATAGTCAGCGGCCTTACAATTCCGACAAAAACCGTTAGGGTGAAAAATATCGATAGAGAAGAACTTGTCGAAAAACTGATAATTGATAATCTATGAATGATGATTAAGAATAGTCAATAGCCAATGCCGGCTTCTTGTCTTACTTTCTCGACATCGAACTTCTCTAAATAATCGACCAGTCCTTTCCAGATAGGGTAAAAACGGTATCCGCCGTGCGTCATTTCGTCTATCGCATCCTCTTTTGACCAGCTGCAAACCGCGACTCGGTACGCCGCGCACATAAAACCGGTTCGGTCGGCTCCGCGCTTGCAGTGAACGAATATCGGCGTTTTTTCTTTATCCGTCACAATTTTGAGGAATTTTACCACATCCTCTTCCTTCGGATCCCATGCCTCCATCGGTATCTGCTCATAGCCGATCTGTATATCTCCAATTTCGTCCTTATCCGAATGCCCCGAACGCAGATCGACTATCGTCTTGACCCCCATTCTTTTCAATTCTGCGATTCCATCTGCGGTCGGCTGCTCGCCTCGGTACAGATCGTCAGAAACTTTATGAAAATTGCCAAGACCCTCTTTTTCGAGCGAAACCG
This sequence comes from Phycisphaerae bacterium, assembly GCA_028715705.1. Taxonomy (GTDB): domain Bacteria; phylum Planctomycetota; class Phycisphaerae; order Sedimentisphaerales; family Anaerobacaceae; genus JAQURJ01. Next base: position 3,561 of record JAQURJ010000120.1, read on the forward strand.
CCCAACCAGCAGGCCGAGTCGATGCCTGCCGAGGTGTGGTGGAAACGCAGGATGCGGCGATTACGATTACGCTGGCGAAAATCGATGTCTTCAATAGCCGTTTAATTTGCTTGAACACGGATTTTCCTTTCAAAGAATACTGCCAAATTACGTTTTTATATTTCTCTTGTTCGATTTGCATATTAGCTTTAAATTTTCGCTTTCGCAATTCGAAATTACACTCTATGAAAATTCACGGACTTAGTGTATAATTTGGTTTTTTGTAAACGCAATATAAGGATAGATAAATGGCTCAAAGTACCGAAACCGCTTATCAAAAGTGCATAAACCCTGCTTGCGCAGCCGAGTTCGACTGTCGGCAGACAATTTTCAAATGCCCACAATGCGGCGATCTGCTGGATATTCAGTACAACTGGGACAAGATAGAAGTACCCGGCAAGCTAAGTGATTTTGGCCGTCGCTGGGCGACCAGAGATAACCGGCTGGATTTTTCCGGCGTTTGGCGGTTCAGGGAACTGTTGAATTTCTGCCCCGATGAATACAGGGTATCAATAGGCGAGGGCCAGACCATCCTCCAGCAGAATGACCGCATAGCCGAATATCTCGAAATCGACAAGGGCTGCCTGTATCTTCAATACGAAGGGCTGAATCCTTCCGGCTCGTTCAAGGATAACGGCATGACAGCCGCATTCAGCCACGCAATGATGGTCGGAGCAAAATCCTGCGCATGCGCATCGACCGGCAATACATCCGCGTCGGTCGCTCTTTACGCCCATAGCTGTGGGCTGAAATGCACCGTCTTTATCGGCTCGGGCAGGATAGCATTCGGCAAACTTAGCCAAGCGATGGACTACGGCGCACAGACCATACAGATAAAAGGCGACTTCGACGACTGCATGAAACAGGTTCAGGATGTCTGCGTCAAGCTCAACCTCTACCTGCTCAATTCGCTAAACCCATTCCGACTCGAAGGTCAAAAGACCATTATGTACCGCATTATCGAGCAGTTCGGCTGGCAGGTACCCGACTGGATCGTTGTACCGGGCGGCAATCTGGGCAACAGCAGTTCCTTCGGCAAGGCATTTATGGAATTGAAGCAGCTCGGTCTCATCAATAAAATCCCCCGTCTTGCGATTGTCAACGCAACCGGAGCCGACACCCTGACCGAACTTGTCAATGCCAAGAATCTGAAATGGAACAACGGAAATATCGACCAAACCATCATCGACAAATACTACAAGGTTCTGACCGAAAGCAACTTCTCACCACATACCTGTGCATCAGCCATAGAGATTTCCCGTCCGGTGAACCTGAAAAAATGCCTGCGCGCGATAGATGTTTGCGAGGGCGTTGTGCTTGCGGTAACCGACGAGGAGATATGCGACGCCAAGGCTCTTATCGGCAAATATGGACTTGGCTGCGAACCGGCTTCGGCTGCTACGATTGCCGGATTAAAGCACCTGCGCGACCATGGTGTTATCGATGCCGATGAGAAAATCGCCTGCATCCTTACCGGCCATGTGCTCAAGGACCCCAATGTTACCGTAAATTATCACAAGAACAACGAGGGCCTGTTCAGCAATCCGCCCGTTGAATGCGATAACAACCTCGATGAGATCATCAAATTGATAAGTGATGATTAAGAAATCCGCTACAGAACGCACAGAGTAATTGTTCCGTTCCAGCGTCAAATGGGACAGTTTGAAAACAGTGAGGCAGTCAAAAATAGTAAAGAATCTGCACCCCGTTGAATTACAAGAACTTATGGATGTGATTTTGGCAGGAAAAGAAAAAACGGAGAGGATGGGATTCGAACCCATGGTAGGGACAAGCCCTACACAGCCTTTCCAAGGCTGCTCGATCAGCCACTCCGACACCTCTCCATAAGCGGCAGTTAGTAAAAAACGAATTTTACTCGAAAAAAGCCCAAAATCAAGTTAAAATCCCTGTAAATGAGCCTGTTGCATAAATAATTGCCAGGAATTGCTCTTTTAACAAGTGAATAAATCCAGTTTTTCGGTTATAATAGACTTAACGGATTGCTAAACATGTAAAGGACTACGAGATGGCTTACA
>JAQURJ010000121.1 GCA_028715705.1 Phycisphaerae bacterium
AACGTCTGTCTGTGTTACTCTCATCACCTCGGCGATAGTAGTAATTCCTTCGATGGCTTTTCTCGCCCCGTCCATGCGCAAAGTCCGCATACCGGAATCGAGTGCGGTTTTTTTGACCTCTCCGGCAGTGGCCTTGCGATAAACCATATCCTTTATCTGTTCGCTTATCAGCATCAGTTCATAGATGCCGGTTCTTCCGCGGTATCCGGTCTGGAAACATTTGTCGCAGCCCGACCCCACGAAAAATTCATGCTGCGCTCGGTGTCCCGATTCACCCAGTCCCAGTTCCCTCAGTTCGTGTGCGGTGGGAGTATAAGGCTGGCGGCAGTTCTGGCAAATTCGCCTTACAAGACGCTGGGCAAGAATGCCGACCAGCGAAGAACTTACAAGATACGGTTCGACCCCGAAATCGAGCAAACGACTTATGGCTCCTGCGGCATCGTTTGTATGCAGGGTGCTGAAAACAAGGTGCCCTGTCAGCGACGACTGAATCGCCATAGCGGCTGTTTCCTCGTCTCGTACTTCGCCGACCATTATGACATCTGGGTCCTGCCGCAGAACGTGACGCAGTGCGTTGATGAAAGTCATTCCTTTTTTGCTGGCGACCTGCATCTGACTAATGCCTTCGAGCTGATATTCTATCGGGTCTTCGATGGTCATTATATTTTTTTCAGCCGAGTTTATGCGGTTAAGGCAGGCGTAGAGGGTTGTGCTTTTACCGCTGCCGGTCGGGCCGGTGACAAATATAACGCCGTGGGTGCGGTTAATAAGCGAATCGAATTTTTTCAAATCCTCTTCCCATAGCCCCAGTTCATTGAGTGAAAACAGAGCCGAGCTTTTATCCAAAAGACGCAACACACATCGCTCGCCATAGCTTGTAGGCACGGTGCTGACACGAAGATCGACTTCTCGCTGACCGATTCGAACGCTGCATCTGCCGTCCTGCGGCATACGCCTTTCGGCTATATCCATACCGGCCATAACCTTGATACGCGAGACTACCAACGGAAGGACGTTGCGGTTCAGGCTGAGGGTATCGTATAAAATGCCGTCGATGCGGTAGCGTATTTGTATTTTTGTTTCGTAGGGGTGGACGTGAATATCGCTTGCCCGTAATTGCAGGGCGCGAAAGAGCATATCGTTTACAAGACGAATCACTGGCGGGCGGTTCACCACGTCAAGAAGGTCGTCTGAAGTGGCGACTTCATCGACAAGCTGGTCGAGGTTCTGCGAATCGAGTTCCTCGGCGACTTCCTCGATGACAGTTGAGCGTTGTTCGTAGGCGATGTCTATTGCTGCTGTGATAGCGGCACGGTTGGCGATAGCGGGCGTAACGGTTGTGCCGAGCATCTTTGAGACATTGTCGATGGCGTTGGTATCGAGGGGCTTGCTTAGTACGATATTTATCGTGCCGTTGCCGCCTTCAGGTCTTAGGCCGATAAGGGAATGATGCTGGGCATAAGTAGCCGGAACCGCTTCGATAAACTCGGCTGGCACCTGCTTTTCGGGGATGTCGGTGTAGTATTTCCAGCCAAGGGCCTGGGCAAAAAGCTTCAGCACCGCATCTTCGGTAAAAAACGGGCATCGCAGAAGAACTTCGTCGATGCGGCCTGTACCGGTGTTGTTGTCTATAAAATCGGCCAACTGCTCGGCATCGACCAGTTTGGTTCTTTTGGCTGTTTGTATCAATAATTGCTTCAATTTTTAATTAACCACAGATTAACACGGATCCATTCGACTACGCTCATGACAAGTTTTCACAGATTATAAAAACTGGATTCCAGCTACCTCGACAAGCTCGGTACAAGCTTCGCGGGAATGACAGCTATTTCCTATCCTCTCCTCCTAAAAACCCTCTTTCTACGAATTATATCAAAATGTGTTTAACATCTAATCGTCAATTTCAAGTACCCTGACCGGATCCATCGGTTTTCCCTTAACCCCCGGCCAGTCTTCTTGTTCCTGAAAACGCTCTTCAAGCTCTTCAAACGCCCTTCGATTTCTTTCGGAAACACGTTTAATATCTTCCAGCCCTGCAAGCTGGTCACCGGGGCGGATGATGTTGGCTTTTACAAAGACATACAGTCTGCTCTGCTCACCGGAATCGGTTACACCTCTGAAAAGTCCTCCTATCAGAGGCAAGTCTCCAAGAATCGGCGTTTTGGAATGGCCTTTTGCCTGGTCGAGCGTTTCCAAACCGCCCAGGATAATCGTTGTGCCGTCCGGTACGGTCCCGACAGTCTTAACATCTGTTGACAGGCGGTCAGGTGGAGAGGGGAATGTATTTGTTCCCTGGGCATCAGTAATTGTTACATCCGGTTTCAGGGTAAAATCAGTTCTGTTTAATGTGATCTCCAGACGCAGCATATCGCCCTTGCTGATGTGAGGCTTGATTGTCAGTGTTACACCCGCATCGTAATCGTTAAATGTTACATCGGTTGAAGTAACCGGCGCACCCTGTTCCGGAATTGAAACAGTGCTTTTAACCTGAGCGACAGAAATAGTATTTTGTGTTTTGATCTCACCTTCCTGGTTGTCATTGACAAGGATTTTGGGTCTTGCCATAACTCGTCCGTATCCTTTTTGTTGAACGGCGGTCAGCAAGCCCTGGATATTTTTGCTGTCATAAAAGGCCTTAAAAATATTATCCGCAGCACTTGTGGTAGATCTCGCCTCGCCATAGTCTTTGTTGGCGAAAGGCGCAAGTGAACCGCCGATATTGGTCGATTGCAAAGTTGCGGCATCATAGGTTTTTGCCAGAATATCGAGGTCGTACTCGAATTTTTCATTTTGTGTGATCTCGACAAGCGTACAATCGAGCAGTACCTGCGGACGGTATTCGTCAAGCTGCTTAATCAGCGAGCTTATCCACAGCTGATTTTTCTTGCTGGCGTAAACAACAAGTGAGTAGCTATTTGGGTCGGCTACGGTGGAAATGATTTCTCCGCCAAATGTCGTTGTTTTTTTTGTGGTCTGGACAATTTTACCCTGCGGGTCAGGAGTCAATGCCGACTGCTCCTCTATTGTTTCGCTGATGAGAGCGTCAAGTATTTCCTTTAGCCGTGTCGGGTCCTGGTTCTCCAGCGGATAGACCACGTAAGGCACAGTTTTTCCCTCGGCTGCGCTGTCGATGTAGCCGATGATGAGCGCGATCTTGTCGTGCTGTTCAGGAGTGGCATTAACCAGCAGCGAATTAGTGGATTCAATAATGACCACCTGCGGCTCTTCACTGAGCGGTTCTTCGCCGAGTATGCTGGCAGTTTCCGGCTGATCGGGTTGTGGCGGGCGGCCTGGGCGTTGCTGGGGACGGGTAATTCTGCCTTGCTGTGGGGTGTAAACATCTGTCTTGGAAGTGCTTATGATGCCAAGCTGGTTAAGCTTATCAATGATGTCTTCGGCTCCGACATGCTGGATATCATAAACGCGTATCATCCTTAAATCCTGCTGCGCAATGTCGAGGCTGTCGATAAGCTGCTCAACAACGTTAAGTTCATCGTCAAGTCCGATCATCAGAATACGATTAGTTCTTTCGTCAGCAGCCAGATATACCGATGGTCCTACGGCCTGCTGTTGGCTTGCGGCAGGTGCCGGTGTCGGCGGCGTGCTGGCGGCTCGCCTCCGTCGTGCTGACGTCGGTGTTGGAGCGGTTGTTTCTTCGGCTATGGCGATACTGATATTACCCAACTGTTCGACAAGCTGCTTTAACTGTTCAACGAGGTTTGTCGCGAGGGTGTATCTCAACTGGCGGAAGCGGAATTTTTTGGGTGTACCGGGTTTGTCTATCAGGCCTATCATTTTTTCTATGTTAGCCATACGGGATGTATAGGCGGTGACAATGAGTGTTCCTGTTCCCTGTATAGGCGTTGTGCTGACGCCCAGTTTCATCTGGTCGAGCAGAGTTTTGACCGCATCGTTGGTGACATAGCTAAGGTCGAAAATTTTCGTTATTATAACATCGCCGACCTGAATTTGCCCCTTTCCGCCATCGACCAAGTACGGGTCGATGTCAGCGGCTTCGGCAGCGGGGACAATGGTGACAAGGTTGCCCCTGCGTGTCATTACAAAGCCCTTGAATTTCAGCACGCTTTCGAGAAGCGGGTACAATTCGTTTACCTTAATCTTGGTACGGCGAAGTTTGAGTGTAACGACGCCCTGTACTTTGGCCGGGTCGTACATGTAATCGAGATGTAAATACTCTCCGACAAGCCGCAGAAGGTCGGCTATCTGAAGCTGTTCTGGCATATCGAGCTCAAGTTCACCGGTTGCATCCGGTATGGCCGTAGGTTCGTAAGAGGGTACAGCCGGTAATTCCATTTCAAAAATTTCTTTTTCTGTTTCCGCCGCTTTTTGTTCATCAAGTTTGGCCAGCATTGCCTTCAGCTCGTCATCCTTGCCCAAATCTTGTGAGTGTTCTGTTTTTTCTTCTTCGTTCTCTGGCATCGGCTGGGGTTTGGCTTTTATTTCCTGCATTTTTTCAGTCGCTTCAATGGCCCCAACAAGCTCGCCGAAGATAACGTCGTTGCCCTCTTTGTTCGCATTAACTTGAATTTGTCCATCCTGCGGCTCAATGCTGTTTGGCCCTGCCGGTTTTGAGTTTTTGGCCGATTCGATAGCGGCTAATATCTTTTCGGAAATTTTCCTGTCGGCTATCAAAACCATCTGCCCATCGTCGAGTGTATCGAGTATTGCCTTTTCTAATTCAGGATTTATGGGGGGGGTATCGAAAGAGCCGATCTCGGTGTCTGGCAGGCTGCGTTTGATGTCCTCTTCGAGCGGTATAACGCTTTGATCGAGGCGGGTTATGACGAAATCTCCACTGCGGTCGATGAGGTTCAATACAACGGCGGCTTTGGTAAGCTGTACCGGTGATCCGGTTATCAAAAGGGTGGGTGTATCCGGAATATGGACGACTGTGGCCAGCTTCAGCTCGTCCAAAAGCAGCTTTGCGGCAGCGGGGTCGATATTTTTCAGTGATTTCGACATATAGCGGCTGCCGTTTTGTGGCTGCTCGGCAAAAACAAAAATACCGCTAAATATGCAGCAAAATGCAATGCACGTTAAAACCAGTCTTCTGGGGTTACGGCAAAAATCACGCCGCGATAAATACATAGGGCACTCCATAGCTTTCTAAAATGCAAAAATCAAAAATAAAAAAGTAAAATTATCGAATCCGTCTGTGGCGGATACCTTAATGTAAATATTTTTTTGTAACTCATTTTTTGTTAAATAGTAAGAGACTGAGCCGCGCCGAGTAACCACAAGATGATCGAGCACGCGCACGTCAATCAGCGCCAGTGCCGATTTCAGGGTCTGCGTCAGCGCTCGGTCGGCGGCGGACGGTTCGGCTAGACCGCTGGG
>JAQURJ010000122.1 GCA_028715705.1 Phycisphaerae bacterium
TGGCAAAACCATGATTACATATAAAAAGTTAAGAAAAGGTGTCTGGGAAACAGAGAATTGAGCCGTCTGTCCTGGATAGCCGTCAAATCCAATGGTTGGATTCGAAAATCATTGTGCAACAGGCTCAGCAGGAATGGTTATCAGGAAAACCTCCGGATTAGCCCTCCGTCTTGAAGCTGAAATGCTCAGCCTCAATGGGTGGGCATTATACCATAAATTTGAAAAAATTCAAGAACTTTTACCACTAAAATGTGACTTGCAAAGTTATAAAAAAGGCTGTATATCGGGTTAATCGAAGTGGCAAGGCAAAAGCTAATAAACGCTGGGCAAGGCAGCATTAAGGACATAATATACGAATATGTTACAGGCCAAGAATTCGGGATGCATATCAAGAGAATTGTCACCGCTTTTGCCCAGATGAAAGAGCAGTTGGAAAAAGAGAAATTAGCGACGATTAAGCTATGGAGCAAAAGAGAAAAACAAATAGCGATGGTTCTTGAAAATGTGGTTGAGATAAGAGGTTCGATGGAAAGGCTTGTCGGAGAGCAGAAAGCTTTGCCTGCAATCGATGTTCTTTCATTAGAAGCTATTGCAACAGATGATGACGAAAATGAGAACTAACCAAAAAGCGAGAAAAGCGGGGGAGTAGTAAAAGAATATGCTGCTTGCGAAAATGGACTCAATACACGATGTGGATTTGATTGACAATGACAAAAACGGAGGAATTGATTCCCAAACACAGCGGCTTAGCTAAGATGTAATAGTCACTACTTAACCTGACAAACAAAATCTTCGAGTTTTTTCGTGATTCCCCAGGCTGTTCAATCTGCTTTAATCTGCGAAATCTGCAGTTAAACTTTTTTGAGTTTTTTGTGCCTTTTCGCGGTTAATATTTTCTTCGTGATTTTCGTACTTTCGTGGTAAATACTGGTTTTGAATTTTTTGCTTTTCAATCATTTCTATTTGGGCTCATTATTATTTATGTTCTCTATATAGCTCGTAGGATTTTTTCATATATAAAAATGGAGTGCTTAAAGGTGGAAACAAACATAGATAAAAAGGATGCCGCAACAGCTAATACAGAATCTGCTGGCGAACTTTGGGACCATATCGAACGTCGAAGGGGAGAAGATAGACGTCAAATTGCATATTTGCAAGGCCGCGACCGAAGATACAAAAAAGACCGCCGCAAGGTCAATTAGTATGGGCAGCCAGCTGCCCATACGGACTCGGTTTTCTATGAACTTTTTATCTTGAAATCCGTGTAATCAGCGGTTAAGCAAAGTTTGTGGTTGGTTGTTCATTGTTACTTGACACAGAACAACGAACTAACTACAGTCGGACACGAAAACGTACGCCCAAAAACGAAAAAAAACGGCTGGATACGGAATTTTTGCCCCATTTTTCACAAGGTTGGCGACCCTGCTATATCCCAAAAAAGCGGAAATTTTTACAAAATATTTTTCATTTCCGAGCCGGATTTATGGCAAAAAACGCGGGTTTATAGGACTAAACGTTATAATTTCAGAACAAATCAGCATCCCAAAGCGTAAATCTAACACTTCGTTGAAAAAAACCCTTTTTGAGAAGTAGAAAATGTATTTTATAAGTCTTTTTTGGGCAAAGCTTTAGGGTGACAAATCTTTGTCCTGGGGCTTTGGCTGCCTGTTTTGTTTTGTGTTTTTAATTCCTTTATTGATTTGGGCTTAGGGCAAACCCAAAAAAGTTAAGACAGCCCCTTTATATACCGATAAAACTATCAAAACAGGCTTTTTGGGCTTATTACGGTGGATAGGTGGATAGAATAGAATAAGGACGTTTTATGAAGAAGGCATTAGCCGTAAGTATATTGGTACTTGTTGTGATGTCGGGATCGGTGATTTATTTTGCCGGCTGCAGCAACAAGTTCTGGGATCCGTCGCAGATAGGGCGTTTTCGGCCCGTTCCGGCGGTAAATGTGATACTTGATTCGCTTGGAGTGGTTGATGAAGAGCTGTCACCCTATGAAAACGCCGAAGAACCTCGGCCCGCGGATATTCTCCCTTATGACCTTGACTATGTGTTCGGGCCTGGCGATATAGTGCGAGTCTCGGTATTTGAGCTTTTGCAGGAGGGCGTTCCTTATGTAAATGATTATGTTATCACTGAAACGGGCAATATCTCACTGCCTCCTGTTGGAATTGTCGAAGCAGTGGGGCTTACCGAAAATCAGCTCGAAGAGGCCGTCAAGCAGATGCTTTCCCCCGATATCTTAGTAGATCCTTCAGTTTCTGTTACGCTGCTTAGCTCGCAGCAAAGGACGTTTACCATTTACGGCGATGGGATTCCACGGTCGAGTCGTTATGAGATACCGCGTTACGATTTTCGGCTTGCCGATGCTATTGCCACGGCCGGCGGCATCAGCCAGTTCAATACGAGCTATATTTATGTTACCCGCATAATTAAAGACAATGAGACGGTTTCACCGGCTGAGCCTGAACAAATGAAGATTCCAGATGATACGCTTGATATCGTCGCCCCTCGTGTGCAGCGGCCTGCCAGCGGGTTTATTATTACAACGTCCGAAATGGTTACGGACGAGGAATTAGCTGCGGCTGCACCGGAAGGTTTCGATGTTGAGCAGGAGGCTGAATTATCGCCTGCTATGCCGCAAGTGGATATGCAGAAGCCTGCTGAATTGTCTTCGGAAGGTCAGACGGAGTGGGTACTTGAAGACGGCAAATGGATACAGAAGCGTGCCGGTGAGGAAAAGGCTGAACAGTTAAAGCCGCAACCCCAGATACTGGAGTCTATTGCGCAGCCTATCCAGCCTGAGCAGGGCAGGATAGAGTGGGTTTTTCGTGATGGCAAGTGGTTGCCGATGAGAGTTGGTGAACATCAAGGCCCGCAAGTCGTAAGAGCAGAGGCAAAGTCTGCGAGTCAGGCTGTCAGGCAGCCTTCGTCGCAGATGGGGTGGGAAGAAATCGGAAGCGGCGGAGTGCAGACTCGGCTGATAGAGATCGATGCCGATAAGCTTCGCAGCGGCGATCCGAGGTATAATATAGTAATAAGATCGGGTGATACGATTTTGGTGCCGAGTGATGTTATCGGTGAGTATTTTATTTTTGGCAATGTCAACGCGCAGGGTGCTGTTCCTATGACAGGGCGCCCTTTGACGCTTAAAATGGCGATTGCGACGGCAGGGGGGCTTGGGCCGCTTGCATTCCCGAAAAAATGTGAAGTGACACGCAGGATAGCCAGAGATAAAGAAGTAACGGTGATGGTTGATCTGGATAAAATCGCAAGCGGCGAACAGCCGGATTTCTTCATAAAGCCGTTCGATCTGATAAATGTCGGTACGCATCCTACTTCGATGTGGCGTGCGGTGTTGCGGAATTCGTTCCGAGCGACTTATGGTTTCGGTTTTATTTATGACAGGAATTTTGCGGATAGAGATTTTGGCACTGGAAGACCTTTTAATTTCTTCTGATTTAATGTTATGGTTCAGGATATAAGCCCTTCAATTAAACAAGAAAACTCCACTTTAAAGAGCTGGAGGGATGTGAGTGTACATACCTATATCAAGATATTTATACTCACTTCGCTTATAACGGCTATTTTCAGCAACGAGATGAAAAACCTCGTCCGACAGTGGCTTGATGACAGCAACTGGTCTCACGGTATTCTGATACCATTTTTCAGTCTGTACTTTCTGCATAATAATCGCGATGAACTGCTTAGTATCAAGCCAAAAACAAGTTATATCGGTTTGATGTTTCTTATTCTTGCGTTATTGTTTTATCCGTTTAACATAGTTTGGCTTCGATACGGCTACTTCAATCCGCTGATGATTATCGCTGTGATGGGGTCGGTGGTTTTGTTTATGGGCGGGTGGAAGGTGATAAAGCTTACGTGGCTTCCCATATTCTTTCTGATCTTCGCGATTCCTCTGCCTCAACGGTACTATGTGGCAATCACTATGCCGATGCGCAATCTTGCCGCCACGGTGGCGACGGCTTTGTTGAATATGGTGAACGGTTTACAGGCTACGGCGAGCGGTGTTGTTATCGATGTTATCTATAAGGGGCAGAAAGTCGAACCATCCTTAAATGTCGCCGAGGCGTGCAGCGGGATGAGGCTTTTGATGGCGTTTGTAGCTCTTGGCGTAGCAATGGCGTACCTTCATAAAAGACCTGTCTGGCATCGGCTTGTACTTTTGGCAAGTACTATACCCATCGCAATCTTTTGCAATATGGTGCGCGTTACGATAACCGGATTTATTTATATTCTTATCCATCCTAAATACGCACAGGGTATTTATCACGATATGCTGGGCTTTTCCATGCTTTTCCTTGCTTTTGGAATTTATGGATTTTTGGGGTGGTTTATGGAAAGTTTATTTGAAGAGGAAAAACAATCAGTCACGGAAGACGTAATTATCCCGCGTAAAAACGGGGAAAATGTGAATAACTGATGGAAATAAAACAAAATAATACGATGGTGGAAATACGCAAAAATTACCTTCAGCCGGCTTTTTTGATCTGTGCGGTTGTACTCGGTCTTGCGGCTGCGGGCATGTCATACGCCATCAAGGAATTTGACGTCCATCTTACAAAAATACCTATTGCGTTAATGAAATCGCTGGACCTGATTGATGAAACCCGGCTTTTTCCATATACCGTCGCGTCAAAGCAGAAGATAGAAAACCACGAAATCGTCGAAGCATTGGGGACAGAAGACTACATACAGTGGGTTCTTGAGGATACCCAGGTTGAATCGGATAGCCCAATACGCTATTGTTTCCTTTTTATAACTTATTATTCCAAAAGCGACCGAGTTCCCCATGTGCCTGAGGAATGTTATACCGGCAGCGGGCATCAGAAATTAGCTTCCGATGCTTTTTCGGTTAATGTTAATATGAATGGCGAGGCTGAAACTATCCCTGTAAAATATCTTGTGTTTGGGTCGGCTACGGCTAACAGTTGGTATAGATCTAATAAATTTGGGGTTATGTACATGTTTAATGTTAATAATAAGTACGCTAACAGCAGAGAAGAAGCCAGGCTGCTGCTCAATAAGAACATCTTTGGTAAAAGCTCGTACTTTTCGAAAGTTGAATGGAAGTTCTACAATGTTTCCGCCGGAATGCATGTTTATCCCGATAAGGAGCAGGCTATTGCGGCAAGTGAAAAACTGCTGGGAAGCGTACTTCCCATTCTTGAAAATGATCATTGGCCCAAAAATCAATAAATATATTTCAAAAGGAACCTTATGGCAAAAAAACGCTTGAATAAGAAAGTCGCCTTAATCGGATTTATTGTGATAATTTTGTTTGCTATCGGCGGGATAGCGGTT
>JAQURJ010000123.1 GCA_028715705.1 Phycisphaerae bacterium
TATTATAAGAAAAAATCCATTTTTCCCTAACAAATAAAGGCCGAATATGAAACAATCCGTGAAACGCACGATTCTCTGGCTGGTTTTGGTGCTGGCGGTAGCCGCCGTTTTGCATCTGACTGGCAACCGGCAAAAACAGCCTGGATACGTCGAGGCCGACAGCGGAAGCCGTATCGTTATGGGCACATTCGCCCGTGTTTTAGTCGTGGCCAAAGACAAAGAGTCTGCTGTCGAGACAATCGAGGCCGCCTTCACCGAGTTAAAACGCATCGAAGACCTTATGACCGTTCATAGGGAGTCACAGGTTACTCTTATAAATGACGAAGCGAGCAAACACCCCGTTCCGGTGGATAATGATATTTTTTACATTCTTTCTGAAAGCATTCGCTACGGCGAGCTTAGCGGCGGCTCTTTCGATATTACCGTCGGCCCGCTTGTCCAATTATGGAAAACAGCAGCCGATACAAATACCCCTCCGACACAAGAGCAGCTTGAAAACGCGCAAAGGAAAGTGGGCTATAAAAAACTTGTTCTCGACCCAAATAATCAAACCGTTTTTTTTGCCGTTGAAGGGATGAGTATAGACCTCGGAGCAATCGCCAAAGGCTACGCCGTTGACAAAGTGGTAGAGAAAATCCGACAGCCAAGTATCCTCGGCGCGATGGTTGACTTGGGCGGCAATATCCGCTGCTTTGGAAAACCGGCTGGCGGGAAAGAATTTTGGAATATCGGCATTCAAGACCCGCATGTCGAAGCCAGCGACGTAACAACGCAAAAAACAATCTTTACCTTGGCTTTCAAAGATGAGGCCGTCGCCACCAGCGGCGACTACCGCAGATTCAACACCATCGGCGGCGTAAGGCACAGCCACATCATCGACCCTAATCATCCCGAAGCCGAATCGAAGCTTAACAGCGTTACCATCATCGCCCCGACAGCCCTTACTGCCGACGCCCTCTCCACAGCCGTAACCGTTATGGGAGCGGAAAAAGGAATGTCACTGATAGAGTCCCTCGAAAACACCGAAGCGATATTGATAACCCCCTCCGGCAAAATTACCAAATCCCCCGGCGCCGACAAATTCATAAAATATTAGAAATTCTAACAAAAGACAGCCACAGAGATCACAGAGAACACGGAGAAATAATTTTTTAACAGTGTTAATCGGTGTTAATCCGTGTCTAAAAAATACCTGCGTTAATTCGTGTCTTTCTCATTATGTGTCAGAATTCTTAAACATTTGGAATTCTAAAAAATTGAGATTGCTTCGCCCATTGTCATTCCTGCGAAAGCAGGGATCCAGAAATTAATCGGCAACCATTCATCTTTAATTCCAACTCCGACATCTTGTAATACCTATTAATTCACTATTCTGTTGAATCTGTGTATGGGTTGTATTACATTATTGGCAGGTTTTAGACTTTATTTGTGCCTGTGTATTCTTCATTACAGCATTTACGGTTAAAAAATCGACACATTCTGAAGGGAAGAAAAATGAGTAAAAAAACTGAAGAAGTCATTGCTATCACGGCAAATCTCAAATCTTGAAATCTTGGGACACCATACCAATTAAAAACCGTGTTAATCGGTGTCAATCCGTGTCTAAAAAAAGCAGTGTTGAATCCGTGTCAAATTGGCTGTTTAACCTCGGTGTCCTCTGCGGCTAAAAAAAGAAATTATATCAGAAACCGGCTGGTTTGGTTTATGTTGACCAGTTTGCTGGGTTCTTCTGGCATTGCGGTTCTGGCGGATAGATACGCCGATTCGATGACAGCCATTGCGGCCAAGTTTTCTTCATCCGTAGCGTATGCTGGGACATATTCGCCGTCTCTGCGAGCAAGCAAGTAATCATCCAAAAATTTTTGTGCCCATTGCACAGGGTCAGGTTCAAAATCCATCCGCGAAATAACTTTGCCCGCTGGGTCGGTTATCACGAACGCATCGTCACTAACGGTAAAAACTTTTTCCTTTGTACAAACCATAAGCGAAAAGTCACTCGGTCCGAATGTACGGCTTGCGGTCAACTGGCCTATAAGTTTATCATCGAATCGCATAGTAAGCGCCGCGGTGTCCTCGGTGCGGTAAAGCCGCTGGGTGTGGTCTTCGGCCTGATTGGTGTGAAAGCAAAATATCTGCCTTGCCATCCCGAAGCAAGCCGTTATCTGCTCGATCATTTCAAAGCAATCGTAAAGCAATACTCCGCCGCCGGCCAGCTTAACGTCGCCCTGCCAGTCGCCTCGTTCGATATGCGGCGTTCGGCAAGATGCGGTAAAAAAATTCGGGGTCGTTATTTGTCCAGCTTCAATATGTTCAGTCAGCATTGAAAATGAATCGCTGAACCGTCGAAGCGACGCCGTGATAAATCGCACATTTTTTTCTTGGGCTAATTTTAGAAGTTCGGCTGTTTCTTCAAAGTCCCGTGCCGGAGGCGCGACCTTGATTATATCAAAACCTTTTTTCAATCCCATCCTGACATGTTCGCCGCATTCGTGCAGACCAGCCGAGACAAAAACGCAATCGAGTTTGCTCTGCATAATAAACTGGCGGTAATCATCGAATGCTTCGCATTTGTATTCTTTCGCCGTTCTTTCAGCAAGTGCGGTGTCACTATCTGCGACTGCCTCCACAGTAAAACCACTATGGCGGCTTGCCGCTTCGAGCAGGGTTTGTCCCTGTCCATTAAACCCAAGAAAACCAGCCTTTATCGCTTCCATATATTTAAACCGTGTAAATCAGTGTTAATCCGTGTCTAATATCAACAGCGTAAATCCGTGTCTTTTTCATTATTCTCGATATTTTTAGACAATCGCCTTTTTGCCATTATTTGGAATAATAAAGTGGTCAGGCACGGGGAACTGCGAACACAGCAGCAGCACTTCCTTGCCTATCTCCTCAATAGCGGTTTCATTGTCGATATTTTCGGCGACGCGGCTGATAAATTCGGCTACCATCACAGCCTGCTCTTCCTTGAAGCCGCGAGTGGTCATAGCCGGTGTCCCGATACGCAGGCCGCTCGGATTGAAAGGCGGAGCCGGGTCGTTGGGAATGGTGTTGTAGTTGCTGACTATTCTTGCACGGTCGAGCGCCTTGGCTAATTTTTTGCCGGGGATGTTTTTACTGCGAAGGTCGAGCAGCATCAGGTGGTTGTCCGTCCCGCCCGAAACCAGATTAAAGCCAAGTTCCATTAGTTTCTCAGACATTACCTTGGCGTTTTTGACAACCTGTCTTGCATAGGAGACAAATTCTGGCGTGTTTGCCTCGGCGAGGGCGACGGCTATCCCTGTTATGGTGTGCATGTGCGGGCCGCCCTGCATACCGGGGAAAACGGATTTATCCATTTTGTTGGCGTGTTCAGCCTTGCAAAGCAGCATGCCGCCGCGAGGTCCGCGAAGAGTCTTATGCGTTGTAGTCGAAACGATATCGGCATACGGAACAGGACTCATATGCTCACCGCCGACCACAAGTCCTGCGATATGAGCAATATCGCTCACGTGGAATGCGCCTATGTCTTTGGCTATTTGGCCGAAAATTTTAAAATCGATCTGCCGCGGATAAGCTGTTGCGCCGGAAATAATTACCTTGGGTTTATATTTTTTGGCAAGGTCGGCTATTTGGTCGTAATCGAAGCGTCCCGTGTCGGGGTTAACGCTGTACTGTACTGAGTTGAAAATTTTGCCGGTAACGCTGACCTTCCAGCCGTGCGTAAGGTGTCCGCCGTGCGGCAGGGCGAGTCCCATTATCGTATCGCCGGGATTTGCAAGCGATAGCAGTGCAGCGAGATTCGCTACCGAGCCGGAGTACGGCTGAACATTGGCGTGATCGGCTTTGAAGACAGCCTTTGCGCGGTTCTGGGCTGTGGTTTCGATGAGGTCTGTTACCTGCTGGCCTTCGTAGTAGCGTTTACCGGGATAGCCTTCGGCGTATTTATTCGTAAGACAGCTTCCGGTGGCCAGCATAACCGCTTTTGAGACGTAGTTTTCCGACGGAATAAGCCGTACGCAGCCGCTTTGCCGGGCTGCTTCCTGCCGGATCAGTTCGTAAATAAGGGGGTCATATTGTTCAAGTGCCGACATCATAATATCTTGCTCCATAAGAATAAAAACGGATTTATAACAAACCCGCCACCTTCCGACAAGTATTTATTGTTGACAAATCCGCCCCTGAAGTTAATATAAGAGCATCGGGATTTATTAGCAAGTGGAGCAAAGTAAAGAACTTATGCCTGAAAAAGACAACGGCATGGCCGAAAAAGCGGTATTGTTTTTTCAGCGGGCGCGTAAAGCCGCTGACACCGGCAATTTCGATTACGCAATCGAAATGTATATAGAAGGTCTGCGCTGCAGCCCAGACGATATTCTGCAGGGGCACGCTGCGCTTCGGGAACTGGCTCTAAAAAGGCAGGGCAAGGGCGGTAAAAAGCCCTCGATGATGGAAAAAGTCAAGCATCTGCGGGCGAAAGAACCGCTCGAACAGATGCTCAACGCCGAGTATCTGCTGGCAAAAGGCCCCGACAATCTGACTCATGCCGAAGATGCCTTAAAGGCAGCTATTGCTGGCCAGTACAACCAGACTGCACAGTGGATTGCCGATTTTCTTTTCGCGGCAAATAATGCATCGGACAGACCGTCCTTTAAAACATATTTGCTGTTAAAAGACAGTTACTCGGCGATAGGACGGTTCGAACGTGCTCTCGCGGCGTGTGCAAGGGCGCACCACTTAAAGCCGGAAGATGAAGAATTGCCAGCGGAAATTAAACGGCTTTCAGCTGAACTTACCATATCCAAAGGCAAATACGACCAGACCGGCGATTTTCACCAGTCCATAAAGGATCGCGAATCGCAGGAAGATATGCAATTGCAAAGCCGTGCGATGAAGACTATCGATTACCGCCAGTCGGCCCTTCAGAAGGCAAGACAGGCCTACGAAAGAGAACCCCAGATCGCTCAGAACGTTTTCAATCTGGCGCAGACTCTGGCTGAAATGGAAACCGCCCCGACCGACCTTGAAGCTATCAAGCTTCTCGAAAACAGGTATGCCCAGACCAAAGATTTCAGCTTCAAACAGCGTGCCGGCCAGATTTATATGAATCAGCTCAGGCGAAAGATCAGGCTTACCCGTGCCGAACTTGAAACCTACCCCGGCAACGGGCAGACAAAACAGCAGCTTAACGACCTTTCCGCAAAGCTCAATGCAGCCGAGCTTACCCATTATAAGCAGTGCGTT
>JAQURJ010000124.1 GCA_028715705.1 Phycisphaerae bacterium
GACTCGACAGCCGTTATACCGCAATCAACCGTTATTATAAGCTGAATGCCCTGCCCAGCAAACATCTCGATAGCCTCTTTGTTCAGTCCATACCCTTCATCGACACGATGCGGGATATAAAAATCGGCATTGCCCCCTAAAAGTTTTATCACCTCCCACAGTATCGAAACCCCTGTTATACCGTCAACATCGTAATCACCGTAGATGGTAATCTTTTCCTTGCCGCTAATGGCCTTTTTTATCCTTGCGACCGCACCGGCGATTCCCGGCATCAATTCCGGGCTGATAAGGTCAGTTAGTTTGGGATTAAGGAACATCGCCCCGCTATCGGCGTCACTTATTTGGCGATTGAGAAGAACCTGAGCTACAAGGGGAGAAACTCCGAGAGATTTGGCAAAATCGGCGCACCGACCGTCCTGAGGCCTGACTACCCACTGTTTTTGCCGCATCCGTGCAGAAGCTCGCATTTGCCTGTATCCCTAAAAATTTCGGTTTCACCGATTATACCACCCCAATCGTCTTTGTCAAATCCCCCATACTAACTCGCTTAACAATTTTACCACTCATCAATCGTCTGATGCGGTTGGCTTTTCAATCAATTGCTTAAAGCTCTTCCGCTGGGTTGCACGGATGCCGCTAATAATCGTAGCTGCGATCATCAGAATATAAACCGTCGCCGCAACGCAGTTACCCCACGTTGCTGTCTGCACGTCGGCAGTCTTTATAATAACCGTCCCTATCGCAAAACTCTGCAAAAACATCTTCGCCTTACCCGAAACGGTAGCGGCAAAATTTATCCCCTTCGCCTCGGCAATATGGCGAATAGTGGTGACATACGCCTCCCTCGCAATAATGACCCCAGCCGTCCCCCATCGTATAACCGCCATAGTTGTTTCATTAAGATTAAAAATAGACTCCGGCAGTTTCATAACCGCAAAACAGATAAACGCACCGACCACCAAAAGCTTATCCGCCAGCGGGTCCATTATCCTGCCGAATTTGCTGGTAACATTGAAATGCCGAGCCAGCTTGCCGTCGATAATATCCGTCAGCCCGGCCACTAAGAACAATACGAACGCCAGATGGAGAAAATCCCGCTGCTGTGCTTCGTCAACTTTCGGCAGATAGACTATCATCACCAAAAAAATAACCGTCAGTACCACCCTGCCGAATGTCAACATGTTTGGAATATGTTTTGTCATCGCAAAAAGTTTACCCTCTAAAATTACAATTTCAATGTTTTACTTGCTCAAGCACTAAATCGTAGTCACTAAAATCAACAACCTTCGCCTTAACGAACTGACCCGATTTCACCTTGCACTTTTTCATAATACAGACGCTGTCTATTTCCGGAGCCTGCCCGTAAAACCGCCCGACGCGTTTTTTGCCATCTATCGAATCCACAAGGCATATTAATTCTTTACCTATTCGTTCGCTGTTTTTCTCAAAAGCTATCCTCTGCTGGGCAAGCATCAATTTGTCCTGACGGGCCTTTTTTATATTATCGGCAATTTGTCCCTGAAACTGCGATGCCGCTGTACCATCTTCGGCAAAATACGTAAAACAGCCCAGGGCGTCGAACCGCTTGTCCTTAACGAAATCGACCAACTCCTCGAATTGTTCGTCCGTCTCACCGGGAAAACCAACAATAACCGTTGTCCGCAGAACCATATCCGGTAAAGCCTTACGCAATTTATCTATCACAGCCGAAATTCTTTTCTTCGTATCAGGCCTCCGCATCATTTTAAGAATCTCGTCGTTGATATGCTGTATCGGCATATCAATATAAGGCAGTATTTTTTTACTTTCCGCTATGGTCTCTATCAATTTATCCGTGATGCCCGTCGGATACACATACATCAGCCGTATCCATTCCAGCCCCTCGATTTTCTCTAATTCTTTAAGTAACTTCGCCAGCCCGTCCTTCATCCCGATTTCTTTGCCGTAATACGCCGTATCCTGCGCGATTACATTCAACTCCACCACCCCAGCCGATACCAACTCTTCGGCCTCCTTCAATATCCCATCCATCGGCTTGCTGCGGAACTTGCCGCGTATCGCCGGTATCGTGCAGAACGAACATTTATGGTCACACCCCTCGCTTATCCGCAGGTACGCCCAATGCCCCGGCGTTATCAACAGCCGCCCGGTATCGTTAACGCTGCTTTCGGCACGGCTCATATAAAAACGCGTTTCTTCACCCACCAGCACATCCTTTATGACCCCCCCTATTTCATCCCTTTCTGCAAGACCCACCACCGCGTCTATCCCCACAACATGGTCAAACAAATCCTTCCCCATCCGCTGCGACAAACAGCCGGCAACCACAACCCGCTTTACCCTGCCCTCTCTTTTCAGCTCAACTGCACGGCGGATAATCTCCAGAGCCTCCTGCTTTGCCGGCTCGATAAAACCGCAGGTATTGACCACCACGACATCGGCCTCTTCAGGGTCAGAACATATCAAAAACCCCGCTTGGGCTATCTGGGCCAGCATTTTCTCGCTGTCAACCACGTTTTTAGGGCATCCAAGGGCATAAAACCCTACGCTAACAATGTTATTTTTCTTTTTCATCGGAAAGAGAATAACAGAAAAAATTCGCAGGAGTAACAAAAAAAAATCAAAAACTTCCGATAATATCTTGACATCCTAACCCAAAATGGTTATACTAAAGTTGTAAATAGAGATATTTCCACAGCCTGGGGAGGCTGAAAACTCACGTGTAAGTGTTCCGGATGTTTTGTCCGTAAGGCTTGGCGTGATTTTTTATTGCGCCATTTCGTTAGTAGAAAACTGAATCTGGGGAAAAGAAAACTCACAGTTGTGGTGCGCATTGCGCGCCGGAAAATTTTCATTAGGTTTGACTGTGAGAAAAAAATGACCGAATTCAAGTCAGTTCAATTGCCCTCTCACGGTCCGTCTTGGAGGTATTGGGCATGAAAACAATTCTGTGTGTATTCTCAATTTTCTTGTTTACCGCAAGCATTTCGGCGGTCATTGTATCCGAAACGTTCGGCTTCTATGCCATTACAAGCAACGGCATAGGATCATCTGAAATCGGCGAGTCGCAGTTGTTTATGGATGTAATCGGCAATAGCCCGCAGACCGTCCTGTTCAGATTCCGCAATACGGGACCGCAAACCTGTACCATTGCGGAGATTTATTTCGACGATGACAGCCTGTTAACTCTAAATCAAATACAGGACACGCCCGGCCAGATTGATTTCGTTCAGTTCGCCAAACCCGCTGATCTTCCCGGCAGAAACACCCTTACTCCCTCGTTCGCGACATCCAACGATTTATCATTTGAGGCTGTCTCACCGGCGCCCAAATATGGTGTGAACGCCGGTGAACAGGTAGAGCTGCTCTTTGACCTTCAAAGCGGTTATGGCAATGTTATCAACGCTCTGCGTTCGGGCGACTTGCAAGTTGGCATGCACGTGATAAATTTTGTTGATTATAACGGGGCAAGTGAGTCTTTTGTGAACGAAGTACCGGAACCGGTTACGGCATTGCTGCTTCTTTGCGGTGCTGCGGCAATACGGCATCGACGTAAAAAATAAAAGATGTCTCTCAAAATGTCATTGCGAGCATAGCGAAGCAATCTTCCTTATGCCCAAAAAAACATTTGTATTTTACCCTATAAACCGCTAAGGTCTTCGGCGAAAGTCGAGGACAATCGTGAACCAAAAACGAACCATACTCATAGCCACAACCAACCCCGGCAAACGAGCGGAACTTGCCGAAATGCTCGATTTTGACATCCGCTGGCTGACTTTGGCTGACATTGAAAACTTCACCGAAATCGAAGAAGACGGTCAAACCTTCGCCGAAAACGCCCGCAAAAAGGCTGCCCAATACGCCAGCCAAACCGGCCATTGGACAATAGCCGACGATTCCGGACTCAGTATCGACGCCCTCGACGGCCAGCCCGGCATTCATTCCGCACGATTCAGCGGCACGCCTCAGCCGCATACTAACCGCTCATTGATAGACCATAAAAATATCGAAAAGGTCCTCCAATTAATGCAAAACATCGAACGGGAAAAACGAACCGCTCGATTCGTCTGTGCTTTATGCCTCGCCTCGCCTCAAGAAGTCCTGGCACAAACGCAGGGCACTCTCGAAGGGCTTATCACCGAGAAAGAACTTGGCAGCGGAGGATTCGGCTACGACCCCATATTTCTTATCCCCCACCTAAACAAAACCGTCGCGCAATTATCACCAGCCGAAAAAAACGCTATCTCGCACCGAGGAAACGCCATCAGAAAACTAAAACCCCTGCTGGCTATGCTCGTTGGTTCATCAGAGTAAATCAGAACATACTCAGAGTAAATCACAGCTATATCAGAACACATCAGAACACTATCAGAGCAAATCAGGATTTTTGAGCTAAGCATTTGTTGGCAAAAAACTTAAAACAATTTCAGCCACAGATTCACACTGATTTTCACAGATTAAAAAAAATCCTAAGTTTTAAGCCCTAAGCAAGGCATTGTCTCAAGTGCCGGTATTTAATTGTCAAAAGAGCGAAAAAAGAATAGCCAGTAGCCCGTGATCGATAGTCAGTAGAATAGCCTGAACAGCCATTCACAAGCCACCGAGGTCACAGAGAAAAAATGAACGAAATTGCCAAGTAGGCTGTCGCCGAATTGAACCTTTCGCCGCATATTAAGTTTTGAAAGAACGCTGATGTGTACCGCGTGCTGCGCTTCGCGAATCGGCTGACACAGGGATAATCGGCACAGCTTCCACCTTATACAACGGTAAAATTGGTCTTGACAATGGGTAGGGGTTCAAATTGCTGCTGGATCATGAAGATTTTTTGCGACAAAAGGGCTGCGAATATGGGAGAAAGATTCGTCGGAAGCATTGGCTGTCAGGGGACAGGGCCGGTCAGGCGTGTCTGACAAATCCGACGGGTCGGACAAGTCCGATGCTTATTCCATTCGGACAATTAGTGCGGAAAAAGCAGCTAACACTTTAATGAGACCTCTGAATAACCTCACATTTTATAACAACTCTGATTTTTGTTCGTTACATCATCCAACATCTGTTTCAAAAGTTATTTTCTCGCAGCAATAAGCAGTAATTTCGTCTGCCATCAAGCCGTTT
>JAQURJ010000125.1 GCA_028715705.1 Phycisphaerae bacterium
GCATCCCGATGTCTATAATATGCTCCTGCAGATAATGGACGAGGGCAGGCTTACCGACAGCTTCGGTCGTCACGTCGATTTTAAGAACGTCGTCATATTAATGACCAGCAACATCGGCGCCGACCTGATAAAGAATCAGTCCGGCTTCGGTTTCGGTAAAAAGACCGCGGAAGCCAATTATGAAAAGATGAAGGAAATGCTGCATAAGGAAGTGGAACGTCAATTCAGGCCGGAATTCCTGAACAGGCTTGACGATATGATCGTGTTCAAAGGACTTTCGCGTGAAGATTTGCAGACGATAGTAGATTACGAACTGGCCAAGGTCTTCAAGCGATTGGTAGAGCACGGCCTGACGCTGGAGCTTACCGATCAGGCCAAAGAATTCCTGATCGAAAAGGGTTACAACCCTGAATTTGGGGCGAGACCATTACGTCGGGCGATTGAGCATTATATCGAGGACCCGCTTTCAGAGTCTATGCTGCGGGGCGAGTTCAAGGGCAAGAACCTCATCAAGATCGACATTAAGGATGAGAACCATTTGAAGCTGGAAGGCTTCGAGGCCAAAAAACCAGAACCAGCCGCAACCAAATAATGTTGTGTTTTTTGAATTCACCAAAGCCCGCTTCACGCGGGCTTTTTTTATAGCTGAATATTTCTTTCGTGTGGACGGTAATTCGATTATGATTTCGCCATGCTTGAGATATTTGTACAGTCATTCGGCCACACGTTCGGAGCGGTGCTGCAGATACTAATAATCGCAGCCGCTGCCGGTATCCTCGTCCGCAAAAATATCGTCACCGAGGAGCATGTCAAAGGTATCTCCTCTATAATCATAAGGGTGCTTTTGCCCTGCCTTATATTCTCGAATATTCTTCGCCAGTTTCACCCATCCGAATTTCGGTTCTGGTGGATTTTGCCCTTAACAGCAGTACTTATGGCTGGTTTCGGGCTGCTGATGGGGGCTCTAATTTTCTATCGCGAACTGCCTCAAAAAAAGAATATGCTTTCTCTTTGTGCTATCCAGAATGCTGGCTATCTTGTCCTGCCGCTCGGCGCAACCCTTTTCCCTGAACAAAACGACAAATTCCAGTTATACTGTTTTCTGTACATCTTCGGTGCCAACCTTATGCTTTGGAGTGTTGGCAGGTTTCTTGTCAGCACTGAGCGTGACCGGCCAAAATTCAAGGTAACAGATATTATAAACCCCCCGCTGACAGCCAATATAGCAGCGATGTTTTTCGTTTTCTCAGGTCTTCGGTCTTATTTCCCGCCAGTGGTTCTTTCTTCGATAAAGATGCTCGGTTCGGCAACGGTTCCGATGGCTCTTTTTGTTCTCGGTGCGATGCTTGGCGGCATACGCCTAAAAGCGCATCACCATTTATGGGATATAGTTCGGGTTGCAACCGTAAAGTTGGTTCTTTTACCAGCGGCAACTATGCTTGCGCTTTATTTTAGCGGTGTCGGCCAAATCAACCCCCTGCTTGCAGCTTTTCTGGTCATCGAGGCGGCATCGGCTCCAGCTGCGGCTACTATCGTTCAGGTCCGATATTATGGGGGAGATGCCCAGAAAGTCTGCTCGGTGGTACTTGTAACTTATCTTTTGTGCATTTTCACCATTCCCCTTTGGATCAGCGTCTGGCAGATGATTTCGGCGTAATTATCGGCCCTTTCAAAGACAGGGCAAATGCCTCACGGTACACAGGCATAAATATATGCAACCAACTAAACTGCCCAGCTTAACCATCCCACCTATTTATCCGAATATAGAGGCAATGGAATCCGTTTATATTAAAGGAGACAGAAAAATGGGTATTCAGAAGTGGTCAGACGATATTATGGTAGTTGATCTTAATGATGAACCGCAGCTTACCGAGGATCTCAAGGCCTTCACCGAACAGTTCAAACAGAATTGCGATTGCGAGGCGGTACTCGACTTCGGACAGGTAGAGATCATCACATCTTCGACACTCTCGGCATTATTGAAGCTTAGAAAAATGCTTGCCGATTGCGGTCGCCGGCTTATATTCTGCAATTGCTCTGCCGCCATTCGCGGAGTTTTCAAGATTACAGGCCTCGATGAAGTGTTCGAGTTCGTTGACGACAAATTCGTCGCTCTTGCCAGCCTTCAATGCGCGACAAAAGCTTGATACTTGACAAATCCGTCTGTCTTTGCAAGAATTGTTTGTATAGCCGAGCAGGCTACGAATATCATCGCGTAAACGGCGATATCCGTAATCTGCTCTGATCATGTACAGGATAATGTATGACAGAGCAAGAACTGCAAGAAATTGAGCAGATAATAGATTATCATTTTTCCGACCCTGAATTGCTCAGGCAAACTTTCATCCATTCTTCATCGGCTAATAATCGCCATTTCAGCAATGAGCGGCTGGAGTTTTTCGGTGATTCCGTGCTCTCATTGATCATCTGCGAGGAACTGTTCAGGCGTTTCCCAAAACATCTCGAAGGCAACCTCACCAAGATAAAAAGTATGCTCGTCTCACGGCGGACGTGTTCCAAGGTGCTGCGAAAGCTCAACCTGCATAATTATTTGTGTCTTGGAAAAGGTATGATCGGCAGTAAGGCAATCGTCGGTTCAATCGCAGCCGGGCTGCTGGAGGCGCTGATAGCGGCTATTTATCTTGACGGCGGTTTTGAAGCTGCCAAAAAGTTTATTCTTACCAGTTTTGATAAATATCTCACCGATGCGGATGAGGAGATAGCTCACGGCAATTTCAAAAGCCTTCTTCAGCAATATGCCCAGCAGCATTTTAACGCCGTTCCGATCTATGAGATGCTCGATGAAAAAGGCCCCGACCACAACAAATGCTTCGAGACGCAGGTAGTGATTGACAAGTACCACTACCCTTCCGCCTGGGGCATGAACAAAAAAGAATCCGAGCAGAAAGCTGCTTTTAACGCATTAGTTGCTCTTGGCATACTTGAAGAGGAAATTGAAAGCTAACTTTTTGCGGTGACACGAAATTTTGCGAGCCTACTCCAATACTATCCACTGTATAAAGTACAGCGCTACGGCAGCGGCGACGATAAAGACCACAATACTTAGAAATAGAAGTGTCACTTCCCTGGCGAAATCCGCGAATTTTATTTTATCGACTTTAGTCGCTTTATAAACCGTTGCTATAGCCAATGCCAGCGGAAAAAGCCAAAGCATCGAATAAGGATCCGTGCCGATAAATATCGGAGAAGTAAAGCTTGCCAATAGCGTTGCCACGCTAACCATTGCCGTCCTCCGGACTGTTCCCGCCCACATAAGCCAGATAGACGCAATTAACGATACACAGCAAATTAAGAAGCCCGGCAATACTCGTATATATCTGGCCTATTTCGGCAGGCCGGCCATAGACCGGGTAAATTCCAGATTGGGTGTAATTTCCAAGCAATATCGCCGCTGGACTTGTGAGAGCTTGCGCATAAAACCACCATTTCCCGCTGATGGGATCGACCGCCCCGATGGAGCCTGCCCACAGACCGATAGCGAATGTCGCCAATATAGTGACAAAGACTATGCCGGCCCGTTTTTTTTCACCGAGCAGAAAATAGCCTGCGCCGGGTATCAGCCAGCTTAATGCAGCGATATAAACCAGTGTTATAGGGTTTACGTTATTGTTCTGTTTCATCGTTTTCTATCGGTTGGACGGTTGGCGTATTTGTTTTCTGGTTTATCCATTCAAAACCGCTGCGGATAAAAATGTTGTCGGGGTTTAGAAATACCATCGCGGCGCTCTGGGAACTTACCAACGCGGCGCGGAAAGCGTTAAAGCCCCTCATCTGTTCATATTCCTGCTCGTAAAAGCTGGCAACATCTATCTTCTGTATAACCATATTGGAAAACTGCGGTTTAAATTCCATGATCTTAGGCTCGGTCAACGCGTCATTATTATCGGGCACAAGCGAATACAGTTTCGCGGCTATATCTTGCATCATACGCGTCTGATTCAGCAACGATCTTATAGCAGGATTGCTCGCGTTCTGCAATTTTATCATTTCGATCTCGGCATCTGATACCCGCCGCACCCCTGACATCTGCCTTATCTCCAAATCGTTAGGCTCATCAAGTTTTTTGCTGAATTCCTCGATCGCCTTGTCCCAGCCGTCTTTTTCAGCTGCGGCAAGAAAGTTTCCCGCTTTTTGCCGGACAACATCCATCGCGTTAAGCCTCTTTACATCTTCGGCAACTTTTTCGCGAAGCGAAAAAATCTGCGGCTCGTTGGCGTCGCCCCCGTCAAGCTTCATCGTCGCCTTGCTGTATGTTACATCAAGTGATTCAGGCACATTCGCTTTTTTAGCATCGATGACCCTTACTACGGCAAACAAATTGCCCGTTTGGCTCCTGACATGGCCAATGCTTTGAAACATATTAGGTTTCAGAGTATCAAACACTCCAAGGTCGTCTGATTGAAGCGGTTCGACCGCAAAGACAACTCGCAGCAGGGGAAATGTTATTTGGCTTGTGGCTGTGATGAACATACTGCTCATATTCGGGTCGGAGGCAACATCTTCTGCGCTCAAAAGGCCTGTTTTGCCCTCTAAAAGTTTTATATTATATTGATTTCCGGTTTTTTCAGCTATTTTTGTATAATCAGGCGCGGCGGCGGCAAGCTGTTCAATAGTTGTGTTGGCATCTTCAATATCCAGTTCAGCGGCTGTCTTGACCTTGTCGATTATCTCGGCGGCTTTTGCATTTACACGCTGCTGATACAGATACCTGTAAACATCCCGTTCAACCTCGACGAATCTCATCCGCCGCTCCATCTTCGGCGAGTTGGGGTCGTTGGGGTCTTGCGGAACCTGCTGGACGAACCGTTCACGATTGTTCTGATAGAACCGCTCGACCTCATCCGGCGAAGGTTTCACGACGATCTTTTCCACATCTTCAACCTTCAAGGCTATATACTCCAGCCGCACCCTGTCAGGCAGCTCGTATCCAAAACCGTAAGGGTTCTGCTCGCTGAAATCGCCGCTGTAAACGTCACGGTATTTGGCAAAATGTTCCTCGATTTGCTTCTGGTCAGGTTCACTAATTTCGTCAAGGAACATACCGCTGTC
>JAQURJ010000126.1 GCA_028715705.1 Phycisphaerae bacterium
AGGATAAAGGAATTGGTGATCGACTCGTCGATCAACCCCCTCGCTATCGCCGATCTGAAGGGGAAGCTGACGTATGTCAATGATCTTTTATCAGATCGTGGGGCTATCAAAGCGGTAAACAGATATTGAGCCGCAGTCTCGAGGATTTCTGGGATAGGAGCAGCGAAGCTGAATGGATAATAGCAACCGTGCTGGATAAGGAAAACTGGCAGGGTCGCATCTGTGCCAGAAAGAGCAATGACGACAGAATGGACCTGCAGCTTAGCAGTTTTGTTGTCAAAAATCATGACAAAGCTGGTGAACCGATATGTATCGTATTTTCATTCGTCGATATAACCGAACTGAACACGCTTCGGCGGCGGCTGGATTCAGATACGTCATTTATCGGCCTGGTCGGGCTGGATCCTAAAATACTTGAAATCTACGATTTTATCCGGCAGGCAGCCTGGGTGAACTCACCTGTACTGATACAGGGTGAACACGGAACAGGAAAAGAATTGGCGGCGCGCGCTATACATAAAAACGGGCGCATGTCGCAAAAATCTTTTACATGTATCGACTGTCGAAAAACTGACGAGGTCGAAAGGCTCTTTGCCGGGACAGCTTTTGGCGAAGCAGAGGGCGGGACTTTGTTCCTGAAAGAGGTTGCGGCTTTGGATAAAGTTGTTCAGAAAAGATTGCTTGATATGCTGCAGGAAAGAGGCCGCGAACAGGCAGCGGATATCCGCATCATTTCCTCAACCACAAATAATCTGGCTTCGGAGGTTAGCGAGGGTAATTTTCTGGATGAACTGTTCTATCAGCTTTGTGTGATACCGGTTCATGTACCGCCGCTTCGTGAACGGCGCAATGATATCGGTATGCTCAGCGATTACCTGCTTCGTGAGGCTCTTGAAACAAGCGAGCAGAAAAATGTGACAATCAGCGGAGAAACGATAGAAGCGCTTCGTGATTATCACTGGCCGGGCAACGTCAGAGAATTGAAAGAAGCTATTCAGTACGCAATTTTGCAGGCTGAATCAGATTTGATAATGCCGCGTCATCTGCCAGAGCAAATACAGCAAACAATGCTCGCAAACGCATAAGCGTACTGCGTGCTTGGTACCGCGTACTGCGTAAATCTACGCAGCACACAGAACGCAAGACGGCAAAAAAAAAGGCAACCCCAATATGGGATTGCCTTTTTTTATTTGGTTTGAACCTGTTACTCGATAACGAGTTTGGCGTCTTCGCCGCACTCCGCTTGCAATTTGGTATCACAAGCCTTTGGCCCGCAGAATTCGGTAACGTCAAGCTGCTTGGCTTCTTCGGCTGTAAGTGACGGCTCGTTAATAATATGCGGGGTAAGGAATACGACCAGCTCGCTGTTAACTTCCTCTTCGCCGTTGAAAGTGAACAGAGCGCCCAGCAAGGGAATATCTCCGAGCAGAGGAACTTTGTCGGTCTGCATATTGATGGTTTTCTTTTTCAAGCCGCCCAGCACGATTGTCTGGCCGTCTTTGACCAGCAGGGACGTGTCGGCTTTTCTTTTATCAATGACCGGCTGAGCATTGTCCACAACAACACCACCCACTTGTACCTGACCAGTTGCGATGCTAAACTCGGGTATAACACGGAGTCTTACCATATCGTCACGGGTAACGTGCGGAATAACGTCGAGCAGTACGCCGACTTCACGGAAACTTGTGGTCCCGATACTGCCGCCGGAACTTGTCTCAGTAAGCTCCTGATATGGAATTTCGGTAATACTCTCGAAGTGCGCTTTTTGATTATCAAGCACCATGATGCGAGGATTTGCTAACAGGGTAGCGCAGATATCCTGCTGTTCAGCGCTAAGTAAAAAGTTAAGGTCGATATTCTCATTCAACCAGCCGAAACGAATGCCGCTATCAAGTCCAGAAGTTTTGTCTACGGATGAAGATAGACCGGTGGATATAAATGGATCCCTGTTGCCGGCGGTTGCCTCTCCACCCACAAAGGTAGTATTTGTTCCAGCAGACCAATTAACACCCAGATCAAGCCTGTCTGTGCCGGTGACATCATATATCCTGACCTCGACCAATATCTGCGGTGTTACGCGGTCGATCTCTTCGATAAACGTATCGATGGCCTTTATCTTCGCCTCGGTATCGGTAACGATAACGTTGCTGGTGCCAGGATTCGAGGAAACCGTACCCCTGGCAGATTTGAACTTATTAAGCGATTTTTCCACTTCATCCACATCGGCATAGGTGATGCGGTAAATCCGGCTGACAAGCGCCTCGTCCTTCTGCGCAATTTCGGCCATTGGAGCGATACGGATAAGATTCTCACCTGCGACATAGCCATAGCCCTGAGCGGCAAGGATATTGGACAGAGCCTCCTCAAGGGGGATATCGCTCAGCTTGGCTGTGACGGTTCCGGTAACATTTGGACTTAGCACGATATCGACATCGGCTTGCTCGGCGATAATCCTGACCACATCCTCTATCGGCGTGTCACGAAAATCGACACTGATCGTTTTGCGCATCCTTTTTTGCAGTTCCGTCATCACCGCCACTTCATTGCCCTGAAGTACGGGTTCTCCTGCCTGCGAAGGCTCGATAGCCGTCTGCGATGCCGGCGCCTGAACAACAAGCACATCATCGGCAAACGCTACAAATACAGCGGCCAAAACAAAGATCGTTAATACTGTTCCCTTCATAGTAATTCTCCTTAACTATTTTTCAACCTTCTGAATCCACTTTTTTCCATCCTGTTCTAACTCAACAGAATCCTTATTTACTTTTATAAATTTGATGCCGTTAATTTCCTCGCCTTCCTTTACTATCTGTCCTGTTCGGAGCAAGGCCAAGCGTTTTTCTTCGCTTATTACGATGGCCGTTACCTGCAAAACGTAGTTTGACTGAGTATCAACGTCTGCCTGTCGCGATCTCTGCATCTGCATCGGATCGAGGAGGGTGGCCGAATAAACTTCCGGAATTTTCCACTTGATCGCTATAGGAGTAAGCCGTAGCCCTGTTGCCGCCATATTAACCGTCGCCTGCGATCCCTGAACAGCGGGGGAATCCGACCCACCAAGATTCAGGGCGTTTGCAAACATAACGATGAATACAACAAAAAGCAAAGGTACGGCTATAATTTTTATTATATGTTTTTTTGGATCTACGCCTTCTTTGGCCACAAAAATCTTTGTTACTATCGGCTGAAGAAATTTCAAGAAATCGCCATTTTCGCCGGAGCTTGTCTGTTTAGGTCTTGCCGGCTGGATCGGTCTTGGGGGGGCAGCTTTGGGCGGCGTTTGTCTCGACTTTTGTTCGAGCGGCACATCGGCTCTGGGAAGATCGGGAATAAAACTTTTTCTATTGGAAGCACTGCGGGGGTTTTCGCTGGGCGCGAAAGTTCCCTCACCTCGTTCCTTGGCCGGATGAGGTATTCCGTCAAAGATGCTTGATATTTCTTTATGCAGTCCTGATCGTCTCTTTGCCATTAATTATCTCCTCTGCCAGCGCGAGGTACTCGGCGGCAGCTGGGCTGCTTCGGTCATATTTTAATATGGGTTCACCGGCGCTTGGAGCTTCGGCAAGCCGGACGGTTCTGTGTATTACCGTATCGAATACAAGGTCTCCGAAATAATCTCTCATCTGCTGCTCAACCTGCTTGCTGAGCATTACTCGCTTTTCCACAAAAGTCAGCAGAACGCCAAGCACCTTGAGGTTGCTGTTGAATCTTTCCTTAACAATATCAACAGTTTCGAGAAGCTGGCGCAGGCCCTCAAGGGCATAATAATGCACCTGCACCGGAATAATTACATCCGTTCCGGCGACAAGGGCGTTAAGCGTCAAAAGGCTAAGCGACGGCGAACAATCGATAACACAAATATCAAAATTTCCGTTTGTAGCGGCCAACTGACGAGCAAGCGTAAACTCCCTTCCCTCCATATTGTTTAGTTCGAATTCAGCGCCGGAGAGAAGTATGTTGCTGGGCACCAGGTAAAGATTGTTCTGTTTTGTGCTGAGAACGGAATGTGAAATAGAAGATCGTGAATCCGTCAGCACATCGTAAATAGTCCTATTCATATTTTCAGGGCTAAATCCCAGTCCGAGCGTAGAATGCCCCTGCGGGTCAAGGTCGATGATAACCACCCGCTTGCCAAGCTCAGCGAGCGACGCGGCTATATTTATCGCCGAAGTCGTCTTCCCGCATCCGCCTTTCTGATTGGCTATGGCAATAGTCTGCATAACGTTTAGCTTTTTTTCTGGGCTGTTTTTGTTATAAAAAAGGTCAAATCCATTGATGCTTTGTGAGCCGCACCCTGGCTTGAGCGTTCTATACTGAATTCATCCACGAACATAACCGGTTCGTTTCGTTCGAGGGCGTTAAGTATCCTGGCAAATTCGCTAAATCCCGAATTGAAGCTGAGATTGACCGAATCTTCGCATATTTTACTGCAGTTGGGCAGTTCTTCGGGGCCGCTTTTGCGGCGAGGGGTAATGCTCAGCGAACTTACCGTTTTGTTGTCTATGAGCCGGCTGATATCAAGAGTAAGATTAGAAGCGGAATCAGAATCGACAACAAAGGTATTATAATCAGCCTGCATCTTCGCGATTTGCTCTTTCTGTTTGGCCTGGAACTCATCGGTAGCCGCTTCGACAAGGAAGTTACAACTTTCCCTTTTTTGTGCCAGCTGCTTAGCAAGGTCTTCTTTAAGTTTGGCCTGCGGCCCGAGAAATAATAG
>JAQURJ010000127.1 GCA_028715705.1 Phycisphaerae bacterium
TAATGTTGGTCAGCTCGTAATAATCCTATTCATTCTCTTAACTCTCTGGATAACTGCCTTTGTAATGGATTTTTTCTATTATCATCGTCTTTTATTAGGATCAGTGGCGCAAGCAAAGAAATTTGATAATTCGGAATTAGGAAAAAAAATAGGGCTTTTTGGTCTTACAACTTGCATAAGCAATGTAGTACATCCACCAACTTCCAAAATTATGGTTGGCCTGTTCTATGGAATACCAGCGATTGCGATAGCGATTATAATGTTCATAAGTTACTGCCCTTGAGATTACTAACTATAAGTGGGATTGCGAGAACCTGTCTATGAAAGCCTTATATCGACATAAAACCAGCGGTGATATATTAAAAGAAATAGTAAAAATCAAAAATTAAAAGGCAAAGATTTAGTTGCTGGTTCCATGACCTGCCGAACGAATCGGGGGGCTAAGTAAGATTTCTCCCTTTTGTCGAAATGACAGGGGGAACGTCCAACATCGAACAATTGAAGAAGGAAATAGTCAATATTCAGTAGCCAGTAGTCGGTAGAAACAGCCGAACAGCCCTGGATTCCCGATCGGGGTCGGGAATGACAAGAGGAGCGGCTTCGCCGCGGTTGATTAAGCAGACCCCTCACATGCGTTCGGGGTGACAGAGTCGTTGCGGGAGATTAAGCTAAATACTAACAAAGGGAGATTGCTTCGCTGCGCTCGCAATGACAAGGGCGTATTTCGTTTTCGCTTGATTTGGTTGGCGGCGGGTGTATAATCCTGAAGATGACAAAATTAAGCGTAAATTTGAATAAGATCGCCCTGCTTCGCAATCAGCGTGATATCGGTATCCCGAATGTGATAAAAGCGGCTAAGATGGCGATATCGGCTGGGGCATATGGAATAACTGTACACCCACGGCCTGACGAAAGGCATATCAGGTATGCCGACGTGTATGAACTGGCGAAAGTAATCGAGGGCGTGGAGTTCAATATCGAGGGGAATCCCTTCACCGGAAAATATATGGATATTATTCGCGATGTCCGGCCTGATCAGGCGACGCTTGTGCCGGATGCTCCTGGGGCGAATACAAGCGACCACGGCTGGGATTTGAATGTTGATGGTGAACGGCTGGTGCCGATTATCGAAGAATTGAAAAGTCTGGGCGTGCGGGTGAGTTTGTTTATGGATCCGGATTTTGCTTTTATTAAGATGGCAAAGAAGCTGGGCGCTGACCGGATAGAGCTTTATACCGAACCTTATGCCAAAGCATTTGAGAGCAGGGAAAATTTCGAGCAAATTTTAGGTCATTATGTCAATTCCGCTAAAGAGGCGCGGAATGCAGGCCTTGGCGTCAACGCAGGTCACGATCTTAATCTCGATAATCTGGGCACGTTTTGTAAAGCGGTGCCTAATGTGCTGGAAGTTTCTATCGGGCACGCTCTGATAAGCGACGCTATCGATATGGGACTTGCCGAAGCGGTAAAAGAGTATCTGCGAATACTCGAAGAATTTGACAACAAAACGAAATCAAAAAACAATATCAAACAATAACAGGAGTTGATTATGTTTCACGGGGCAATGACGGCTCTTATAACGCCCTTCGATAACGGGCAGGTCGATTACAACACGCTCGATGAAATCATCGAGTTTCAGATTGAAAACGGCATTGACGGTATCGTACCTGTGGGGACGACCGGCGAATCGCCAACGCTTACCCACGAGGAACATAAAAAAGTTATCGAACGAGTGGTAAAGAAAGTGGCAGGTCAGGTCCCTGTAATTGCCGGGACAGGTTCTAACAGCACAGCCGAAGCGATAGAATTGACAGAATTCGCCCGAAAAGTCGGTGCCGATGCGTCTCTTCAGGTTGACCCATATTATAACAAGCCCACGCAGGAAGGGTTTTATCAGCATTTTAAGGCCATTGCCGAAGAGGTTGATCTTCCGGTTGTGCTATACGATATTCCGGGCAGATGCGGAGCGGGAATGACGCCGCAGACGATAGCTCGGCTAGCACAGATAGAAAATATAGTAGCTATCAAGGAAGCTACAGGCAGGCTCGACCAGACAAGCGAAATAGCGATGTTGTGCGATCTGACGATACTTTCTGGCGATGACTCGCTGACTTTGCCGATCGCATCGGTAGGCGGCAAAGGAGTAATCAGCGTTGTAGCTAATATTGTTCCCGCTGATGTCAAGGCTATGACGGATCTGATACTTGAAGGCGATTTTGTCTCGGCGAGAAAATGGCATCAAAAACTATTCCGGCTTAGTAAAAATCTTTTAAGCCTATCTACCAATCCTATCCCTATCAAAGCGGCGATGTCGATGCTGGGAATGTGCAGCGACGAAATGCGGCTTCCGATGACACCGTTGGAAGAGGATAAAAGAAGCGAACTTAGAAAAGCACTTCAGGAATACGGGCTGTTAAGCTAACCTTTCAAAATCGGACGGCGCCGTTTCATAGACATTGAGCATTTTTGTGACCATGGCGCTGACAGAATGGTTTTGTTTGATATATTGCTGTGCTTTTTGTGCCAGTTGACGGGCAAAATCTTTTTGATCCAGCAGCTTTTTGAGTGCGGTTCGTATGCTCAATTCATCGTCAGGGTCAAAAATGATCGCAGTCCGGTCGTCTATAAAAATATCATCGACACCGCCTTTACAGGCGGCTACCGCAGTACCTACACTCATTGCCTCCATCGCAATCGAATTAAGCGCCGGAACCGGCTGGGGCTGAACGAAAATATCACCTGCATCAAGAACCTGTTTCCACTGTGAACCGCGAGGCATGACGGTAACAAGATAGGATAGGCTAAGTTCGCTCAATTGCTTACGAATCCGGCTTTCGCTTTCCTCATTTATGATCATCACCAGCATGAACTCATACCCTTCTATCGCCAGATTTCTTATCGACTCCAGCAAAACATCAAATTCATTGCTTGCGCCTGACGAATCAGCCGTGATTATGCTGGCGAGCTTATTACTGTCACTGAAACACCAGCTTGTCTGCCCGATAAAAGTCCCCATATTGATATGTGAAATTCGCTGTGCGAAGCGAGGATAGTTTTTTGCCAGATTATCAGCTATTATCGGCGAAGGCGCAATAATCCTTGTGCATCGTTTGAGGGAAAGTGAAAGCCTAAATCCTTTTTTTTGCAGCCTGTTGACTGACTGGACGTAGGGAATGTTCAACTCTTTTGAAATCTGGCGAACTAAACCGCTTTGCTTCTCGCATAAACAATGCAGAACCGTCGGCTTAAACTTTTCAAGCCGCTCCAGCAGCCGCCGTAAATTATACCTTGCCATAAAAGGTATCCGAAGTTCTGGATATGGTATGATCTCGACCGACATCGCCCCAATTGCTTCCATCTCGGCATTGGGAGAACAAACAAGCCCCACGGATATCGATTCATCGGCTAATCCGATGAGAATATGTTCAAGAAAATATGACTGTTCCTCTATCAGCAGGTCGGAGCTGATAAATACCGGCCTTATACATCGATTCACACTGTTGGTGTTTTCGTTCTCTGAATTCATAGCCCTATTTCGAAACTAACAGACGTGCCCAGTATGCGTGGAAACCTATCCATGCCCAGATTGATGCGGCGGCTATCAGAACCAACGCTCCCAGCAGCCATATTTACCGGCATTAACGTTACATAATCAATCATTTTGGCCCTCCAAAATTGTTTATTTACCATTTATTGCTATCGTATTAGCATAAACGACTAACCGTGCCGCCGTCAACAGATTACCATTCCCCTTTAATTTTCTTGCAATATTAGCCAGTTTTCTGTAAGGTCGGAGGGAACTTACCGGAATGTGCCTGGCGTTTATTTTGAGATTTAGATATATTGTTAAGATAAAGAACGGTACAATGAGTATTTGATTGTAATCCGGTTGTAGTTGGCACAAAACGGCCATGCAAAACATGGCTGTAACTTTGTTTTATAGAATTAATTTCGGGGCGGTTAGCTCAGTTGGCTAGAGCGCCTGCTCGACACGCAGGAGGTCGTTGGTCCGAGTCCAATACCGCCCATTCACTTAAACCCTTGTGAATTAAAGATTTACAAGGGTTAATTTTTTGCCCTTTACACATTTTTTCGTGCCTTATAACTTTTTTTATAACTTTTGAAGTTTTAAGGAAAACGAACAGGCAGGCCGCTTGGCAGTGAAAAGTTTGTGGTGAAACTGGAAGGCATTTTGGATAGAATGTTGAGGTCGAAAAAAGCCGGTCGGCCTAAAAAAGAAACGGCGATGCAGAAGTAAGGGAAAATTAGTATGGTGTCCCAATCCTGTTCGGCACTTGATTTGCTCTGCCGATTTTCAAATAGCGATACCGCTTTCCGCAACATTGTATCTGGTGTTTCAAGTGTCGGCAAATTATTTTTGCGCAGCATAAACAACGGCTA
>JAQURJ010000128.1 GCA_028715705.1 Phycisphaerae bacterium
CGAAGACGGGATGAAAGCCGTCCTGATAAAAAAAGAGGCTCTAAAGGAAGTGACAGTTTATGAACAGACTTATAAGAAAATCCAGGCCGACAAAATGCCCGACAGCATCATACGCCGAACACGAACCGCAAAGGCCATAATGGATTGTCTCATAAGCGACTGTATCGAAACCAGCCGAAAAGTAATTGCAAATTCAGATATTAAAAGTGTCGAAGACATATATAAAAAATCGGAAAATCTGATTTGCCTTTCGAAAGAAAAAGAAACCAGCCTTGCCCGCCTTGAAGACTTCCTTTTGAATAATTTTTACCTTCATGACGAATTGCAGAAAAACGCCGCTAAGATAAAAAACTGGCTTGGTGATCTGTTTAAAATTTTATGTGAAAAGCCGGAATTAATGCCCAAATATTATCAGTTGATGATGGACCAGTCTGGCATCCAACGGACGGTTTGTGATTATATCTCCGGCATGACTGACAGATTTTGTCTAAATACCCTCGAAAAATTTAGAACTTTGACATGATAAAGCCAGTAAGATAAGTGGAAATATGAAAAGACTTTTGACAAGCTGTTTTGGCCTTGGGTTTTTGCCGTTCGCTCCGGGAACGTGGGGTTCTGTTCCTGCTGTGCTGCTGTTCATACTGGCGTGGAATCTAAGCCAAAGTAATCTGATGACCGCGGCGGCAATGGCGATGCTTGTTTTAATCGCCTCTATTGTCTGTGTATGTTTTTCCCCCGCTGTGATAAAAACGACCGGGCGCAAGGACCCCGGCGAAGTGGTCGTTGACGAGGTCGCAGGACAGGCGGTTTTTTTTCTGATTATCGCGGCATTGGCGAATACGTCGCTCTTGGTTACCGCTGGGGCAGGTTTTATACTGTTTCGCATTTTTGATATAATCAAACCGTGGCCGATACGTAAGCTCGAAAAATTCCCAGCCGGATGGGGAATACTTGCCGATGACCTCGCCGCAGGCGTTTATGCCGCAATCGCATTTCTTATTCTGCAAAAACTTTCATTCCTTACGTTTTTTTTAGGACTTTTTGAAACTAATGGACAAATGAATGTATTTTTTGCCGCGTTCCTCGGTGCTGTGCAGGGATTGACGGAGTTTTTACCTGTATCGTCTTCCGGCCATCTTGTTCTTTTCGAAAACCTGTTCAAGTTCGATCCCGAACAGCCGCAGATGCTGCTGTTCGACCTTGCTGTCCACGTTGGAACGGTACTTGCCATTTTGGTAGTCTTTCGCCGAAGTATTACCGCTTTTTTCGCCAATCTCGTTAAATCAAAACAATATATAAAAACCCCGCTGCTGATGTACCGCGAAAGTCCCAGCGTCCACATCGCTTTCCTTGCAATCATTACCACCGGCGTTACCGGCATTCTCGGCATTGCCTTTAAGGATTACCTGGAATCGGCGAGGGGCAGCCTGCTGACGGTCGCTTTGATGTGGCTTATAACAGGGACTTTGTTACTAATCACCGACAAGCGGAAGAAAACCCGCATCGGTTTGCGGCAGTTTGGAATCACTGCGGCTGTGATAGTCGGCCTGGCCCAGGCAGCGGCTATTATGCCGGGAATATCCCGCAGTGGGGCGACGATTTGTGCGGCTATTCTACTTGGTCTGCACCGCCGTTGGTCGGTGGAGTACAGTTTCCTGCTGGCAATACCCGCCATCGTCGCGGCCGCCCTGGTGCAGACCATACAGGATTTCGAGCTTATTCGGTCCGCGGCCTTGCCGGCAAGCGTTATCGTGGCGGGGGTAATTTCGGCTTTTGTAGTGGGGATTATCGCCCTGAAGCTGTTGATAAAGCTGGTTCGCCGTTCCAGCCTGAAGCTTTTTGCCGTATATTGTTACATTTTAGCCGTTTTTGTTTTCGTTTACGTCTTGTCAAAACCATGAAATTATGCAACAATGGCTGACGTAGTTAATCGGAGTTTGACGCAGATGAATAATTTTAGTTCCTTATGCGACGATTTTTTCGTCGATCTTTACATAAATACCGAGCTTGAGCTTCCCACCCAGCGGGATACCGTTCTGGCCTTTTTTGAGCGAATCCAGAAGCATTATCCGGCTATGGGCAGCTTTTATCGCAGGGATAACGGGGAATTTTGCCTCGAAGAGGATAACGATTCCGGCAAGTACCGCTGGGTAAGCCTTGAGCACGACCGTATTGGCTCGGGCGTTTCCGACCCGGACGACCTTTCCGAAGCCTACGACCAGGATAAACTCATCCTCGAATTGATGCCTTGGATGCTTAGCGTAAACCATTTGGATA
Source organism: Phycisphaerae bacterium (assembly GCA_028715705.1). Classification (GTDB taxonomy): domain Bacteria; phylum Planctomycetota; class Phycisphaerae; order Sedimentisphaerales; family Anaerobacaceae; genus JAQURJ01. The sequence continues at coordinate 2,278 of JAQURJ010000128.1, forward strand.
TCGATTCGATGGATATGACGTTCGCGATGGATTTCGAGTGCGGCGGCAGCCATGACGAGGTCATAGCCGAAGCCCTCTTTGGCTCAGGGCCTTTTGGCGCAATGCTCGATATGCCTTCTGTAAAACCCATTGCATTTTCTCCGGCTGTGGTCTATTCGCTGACGCCGGATAATCATACTCAGGCGCGCATCAGCGTCGAATCGAAGACAAGTATCTGCGAGCCGAGAAAAAAAGACGAGATCGAAGAGCAGGCCATAAGCCTCGCCTTTACTATACGCCGCTACCCGCTGCCAGATAAAAAATTCGACGCCTTGAAATCATTCGAAGAACAGTGCAGGCTCATTGAAGAGCTTATGGCTGAAAAAATAGTACCGAACTTTGTCCGGCCGCTTACAGCGGTAATCGCGCAGAAAAGAATATCATAATTAATCGCAGAGACCGCAAAGTTCGCCGAGAAATATAAGTAAAATCTTTGCGTTCTCCGCGTCCTCTGCGATTAAATAAATTTAGTTGAGTTCTTAAAGGAAGAAGAATGGAAACAATAGTAGCCCCGATAAGCAAGTACAAAAAAACAAATCTCAAAATTGCTATTTTTGGTGCGTTGGTTGCAACTGTTATTTTTGGCTACGATGGTTATTTGAGTAAATATGAATGGTCTATGCGTACTTCATTTTATGAAGAACATGTCAAAGATGGCGTGCCTGATGACGATATGCAATTCAATCAGAAAGCCCCCGTACTTTTGGTGGTGGTCAGTTTTTTAGTGGCTTTTAGATTATTTGTAGTGAAGGATAGGAAGGTCACAGCCGATGAGGAATCTATCACCGTAAACGGCAAGGAAAAGATACCTTACAGTTCCATAAAAAAGGTCGATAAGACCTGGTATCAGGCAAAAGGCTATTTTGATATCGAATATGACACAGGCGAGGGGCAGACCTCATCGCGTATCAGCCGCAAAAACTATGACAACCTCGATGCAGTCATAGAGAAATTGACCGCAAAATTAAGTTGAAATCAGCGAAAAATCCCCTAAAATCGAACCGGTTTGGCCGCAACCAGTGTTGGATGATTGTGGTTTTATGTTTATAACTACTCTGGAGCAAAAATGAATTGTTGTGTCACCGGTCTGCAGTGGGGCGATGAAGGAAAAGGAAAAGTTGTTGATATTCTGGCGCAGAACGCTGATATAGTGGTTCGCTACAGCGGGGGTGCAAATGCGGGGCATACTGTCATAATCGGCGACAAAAAATTTGCCCTGCATCTGTTGCCAAGCGGCTCTGTTCGTCCTGAAACGGCCTGTGTCATCAGTAACGGTGTTGTTGTTGACCCTGAAGGAATACTAATCGAAATCGATACCCTCGCAGCCGAAGGCATCAGCCTTGATAACCGCCTCTTTATCAGTGAAAACGCACACGTGGTTCTCGATTACCATAAGGCAGAAGACAATCTGCGAGAGCAATCCCTCGGCAAAAACAAGATTGGAACCACCATCCGCGGTATAGGCCCATGTTATGCCGATAAGATCGGCAGAAGCTATGCCGTCAGGATGGGCGATTTTAGACAGCTTGATAAATTGGCTGGAAAACTCTCGAAGATAGTTGAGTACAAAAATAAACTTTTTAAGGCCATGTATAACGCCGAGCCCCTCGATTCGGTTGTGATACTTGAAAAATGCAAAACATACGCCAAAAGACTCTGTCCCTTTATTACCGACACCACCGAATTTTTACATAAGTCAATAGAATGTGAAAAGAGCATCCTTTTTGAAGGCGCGCAGGGCGCGTTGCTCGACCTTGACCACGGTACATTCCCCTTTGTAACAAGCTCAAACGCAAGTTCGCTTGGGATGTCAGCCGGCTGCGGAGTGCCAGCCAAGATGGTGGGTAAATTCATTGGCGTGGTAAAAGCTTATACCACCCGTGTTGGGGAAGGGCCGTTCCCGACTGAGCAGGATAATGAAACCGGCCAGTATATCCGCGACAAGGGCCACGAGTATGGAACGACAACAGGCCGTCCGCGAAGATGCGGCTGGTTCGATGCCGTTGCAGTCAAATATACTGCGGCTATCGGCGGCATGGACGCGATTGCGCTGATGCACCTTGACACGCTTTCAGGTCT
>JAQURJ010000129.1 GCA_028715705.1 Phycisphaerae bacterium
CCGCTTCTCCGCGAAGAGCCGGAACCAGGCTTCTACAAAGCCGTATTTTGGGATTCATTTAAGATATTTGCCCGCAAACAAAACCTTACGCCGCTTGCCTTCATCGCCACTATAATCTGTTTTCGTTTCTTCAACGCTGCGATAGATACATGCTGTTGCGGACTCATCACATATCTCATCGTCTGGGGATGGCTGCTTGGTTTTTATTTCAATTTTATCCGCGAAACGGCTTTTGATTCTGACGAACTGCCAGAGATATATCTGGGCACGTCGCTGACATTTGTGTGGTATATCATCCAGCCGTTCCTGATTTTTCTGGCAACAATAATCGTTGTTCAACTCCCCTACATCATCACCCGCATAATTTTCGACAAGGCTGGTTTAGCTGTTGAGTCGCTGTGGCCGCTGCAATCCACATCGCAGATAATTTTGTTCTCCCTTTTCATCATCGGCCTGTTTCTATTCCCTGTTGCTATCCTTACCGTTACTACAGCACAGACATTCGCACTGCTCCGTCCCGACCATATTATCATTCCTATTCTAAAGGCTCCAGCGGCATACATAACAACCGTACTGCTTTTACTGCTCGCCACCTATCTCGAACAACTTGCGCTGCGATATGCCACCCAGCCGCCGCTTATCGCAGCAGGACTGCTCACCGCGAATATTGCTGTTCAGATACCTTTTATTATCGCGATGCGCTCGATTGGCTTGTTCTTTAGACATTATGGATGCTACTTTAAATGGTAGTATAAGGCTACTGCAAGACTTGTCGTAATGTGATTCTTCAGAAACTTAGGTTATTCAGCGAACTGGTCAATCACTGTCTTTAGCGTCCCTACCGCAGAATCATAAGGATTCTTTTCATAGGCGATGTCGATCTGCTCTTTAGCGAATTGGGGTCTATCCATCTGGTGATAGATATAGGCCAGCAGGAAATGAAGTTCCCACGAATCGCTGACTTTTATCCATTCCTTGACGTCGGCTACGCGATTTTCGAGAGTGTCCCTGTCGATCATAGCAGTCATATCGACATCCATCAGGGCATATCGCGGGAACATATTTATCGCGCGCGAAAGGAATAGCACGCTGCTCATATATTCGCCTGCCGCAAATAGCGCGTGACACTTACCAGCCAACGGCAGCGGGTCATCTTTCTTATACATCGCCGCCAGCGTATAAGCGTCGGCTGCGCGATAGAATTTTCGCTCTTTGAGCAACCTTTCGGCGCTGCGCATCAGTTCGTTGAACCTGTTTTTGGAAAAACCGGCAAACGTCTTATGCTCGCCCAGAAATGCCTTGGCCGCTGCGGCTGTATTTATCATATCCTGCTGGGTAGCCTCTGGTTCCTCCTCTGTTTCGGTATCTTCATCTTCCTGCTGGGGTGCAGCCTTTGGCGGCTGAAACTCTTTTAACCGTTCGAGCACTTCGTCAAAAACATCGAGTTTTTGTTTCGGTTCAGCCTGAGGCGGAAGCACCGTCTCTGGAATTTCAAATGGCGCTCGCTGTGGTGTGAGAGGTTTGGCTTCAGTATCCTGATCGCCCATCTTTTCCTGCAACTCTTTCGCTTTGCGGCTAACAATATCAAGGTCGTGCTCGAACTTGCTAAGCTGCTGTTCATTTTTCTGACTCAAGCCGTACAGCTCTATTTGCCTCTGGCTTAACTCGCCTGTCCGTTGCTCGAGAGTTTGCGGAAGTGATTCGGAAAGCGGCCTGTAACTGACGGGTTGTGTCGGAGTATATTTAAATGGCTGCGGCATTTCTAACGGACGTTCATAAGCGGAATATACACCTGCTGTCGGTGGACGCATAACCTGACCTGTGCCGGGCACGAATTTTGTTACGGTCGAAGTGGGAGAGTAATACGGTTGTGGACTCGATCGAAAGCCGGAGATATCGCCAGCCCCTGTCGAATCGCGTATAAAGGAATCCAAACTGGATGTGCCGGTGTTGCCGCCAAAAGCGGTTGTTGCCCGATAAGGCACTACGCCGCGAAAAGATTTACCTTGCCCGACATTGCCGGTAATAACAAGGTTTTTGCTCGCATCGATCGGGTTAGGCGATTTGATCAGGCTGTTTTGGTATTTGCTGGGCGGAACATTGGTTGGAATGCGTGAACCACTCACGTTTGGATTTATAGGCCCTGCCGCGAAGACCGCCCCGCTGGTCAAAACAATTACCAAAATAGCATTTAATACGTTCTTCATATTATTTCTACCGGCCCCAAACGGCTGTGTTCAATTCATTATATCGACTTATCGGCTGATAAAGCAAACAGTTAAATCAAATTTAGGGCTTTTTGCCGCTGAGGGCGGAATTTACCCCCCTTTTCTTCCTCCTGCATTTTCGCAAAAGATGGCAACACCCCCACCATACCAGCCGAAGACCAGGCCGATATCTCCGCTGGGCTTTATTACGAAAACGTCTCGGTAAACGACGGCGGCAGCCTCAATTTCATGGTCACTCCGGATGGCTTTATTAAAGGAGGATGGACAGGCAATTTCGATATAGCCAGAGGCATTGACTATCAGGTGATGGCTGCCAAATTAGACGGCAGTATCGACGCCGAAAAAGTATTTACGGACGCTTCCGGCAATGAGGACTACACCAAACTTTTCTTCATGGCCAAAGGCAATTTTACCATTCTTGAAAATGACGACAACTCCGGCCTTGTCCGCACCATCTCTGGTTATTTCTACGTCCGCGGCTGGATAAATCCCGACAAATCGGCATCCGGAGACCTTACTATGACAACCGACCACAGGGAATACCGGCAATTGGTCTGGGCGGCAAAACCCGCAAAACAGCCGAGTTTAGCGACGTCCGCCGGTTCTTTTTCGCCGTTTCGGCCAGTTAGGCGGTGATTTCTTACCCCCTGCTGCAGCGGGCTTTCCAACTGGCGGCTTGGGTTTTTGCCACGGCTGAAAAATCTCCGCTTTGGGCTTGGAATAAGAATATCCAGGACAATCCTCAACATCAAAATGCCTGCTGATGAATTTTTCTATCTGCGTCAGATACTTGCCTTCATCACGGCACACAAATGTGATCGCATCCCCTTTCGCCGTCGCTCGCCCGGTTCGCCCGATACGATGAAGATAATCCTCCGCGTAAACCGGAACATCATAATTTATCACATGGCTTATACCTTCGACATCTATTCCTCTTGCCGCGATATCAGTGGCGACCATAACCTGATACTGGCCCCTCTTAAAGCCATCCAGTGCCCGCTGACGCTGACCCTGTGTACGCCCGGAATGAATAGCCACCGTTTTCACGCCCGCTTGTTCAAGCCGCCTGGTTATCTTGTCGGCGCCGTGCTTTGTCCGCGAAAAAACAAGCACGCTGTACATGTGCTGCGATTCGAGCATGTGCAGCAGCATATCGGTTTTCTTTTCTTTTTCCGCGGCGTAGAAATGCTGAGTTATCGTATCCACAGGATTCTGCATCTGCCCTATCGTGATAACCTTCGGATTTTTCATCACACCACTGGACAGAGCCTTCACCTCTTTGGATATCGTAGCCGAAAAAAGCATCGTCTGCCGCTCTTTGGGCAGGGCCTTGATAATCCTTTCGACGTCCCGGATAAAACCCATATCGAACATCCGGTCGGCTTCGTCGAGCACCAGAACCTCAACATGCCTCAAATCGATACTCGCTCGTTTCATGTGGTCAATCAGCCGGCCCGGCGTCGCAACCACAATATCAACCCCCTTGTTAAGTATATTGAATTGCTTTTTTATATCCACGCCGCCGTAAACAGCAAGCGGGCGAAATTGTGTAAAGCGTCCGTAGCCGCGGATAGCTTCCTCGATCTGCACAGCAAGCTCGCGCGTTGGTGTAACTATCAGCGCTCGTACTCGTTTTTTTCCACCCGCCTTTTCATGGCCGAGCCGATTCAGTATCGGCAATACAAACGCCGCTGTTTTTCCCGTCCCCGTTTGGGCACAGCCGATTATATCTTCACCAGCCACTGCCGCTGGGATTGCCTCCGATTGAATTTGTGTCGGAGCGCTGTAGCCGGTCGCGAGAATCCCGCGAACCAGCGAATCACATAAACCAAGTTCTGTAAATGGCATAAAAACTCTACTTTCTTCTAAATTTCTAATTTCTTATATCTAATATCTTATTTCTGAACTTAAGTAATCAGGCAGGTGCAAAGGATTGTGAGAAAACCGCGTTTTCCGTACCCCCGAGGGCGTATCCTAATAAACTTTACCGGAATATACCATATTACTATCACACCCGCAACAACCATTTTGACAATTGTTTATCATGAAATCCGCGAAGCCAGCCTTCAAACAGCGTTCCGCAATCTGCTTATCCC
>JAQURJ010000130.1 GCA_028715705.1 Phycisphaerae bacterium
TCTTATAGCTGTTTATACCATTACCACTGTAGCTGGTATTATTTCTGAAAATACAGTTTAACAATGTCGGACTGCTATTCTCATTATACATCCCTCCGCCGGCGTCACCTGCTTTGTTATCTTTGATTATGCAGTTTTTGATAACAGGCCCGGAATTTAGACAGTAAATCCCCGCTCCATTGAACGCAGAATGTCCCGGTCCCATTGCATACCCGCCGGTAACAGTAAAGCCATCTAAAATCGAGTCTGCATCTTCCCCACTTACAAATTTTATTACACTGCCTATGCCATTGGCATCAATGATAGTGTTGGCTACAATATCAGGTTTGTCCGGTTCGCTGCTTCTGACAGTAATCGCCTTGCCGTTAAAGTTGATATTCTCATAATACCTGCCCGGAGAAACAACCACAATATCGCCATTATTGGCATCGTCAATTGCCGCCTGTATGGTGGAAAAATCCGCTGGTACGTTAATTTCCCTCGCCGATAAACTCGAAAAAATAACCGAGAAAATCAAAAAAATAGCACTCCATCTGTTAAAACAACTCATAATCGCTTTCTCCTAAAACAATATGCACCTACTCTGTTTTAACGGTAAGTTTTCCACCTCAACCGACGTATTGTATCCTTTTTATGTCGTAAAATCAAGAAAAACTCACCTTTTACACACCTTTTCACATAAATTCCTGTGAACCTGTATTAAAGATGCAGCCTTAGCCCAAAACGTTACACAATTTTTTTATATTTTTAATTTTTTTTCATTTTCCTTACCCCTTTTTTAACAACCACTTACGGCTTTCATAGTTTCTATACCCTCTTCCTAAACCCTATATTTTGGCAAAAATCGCGCAGGTTCACCCCTATATATAGGGGGGACGTTTTTTTTCCCGCCCGTTATTTGACAATTAAATACCGGCATCATAAAATCTGCGTTAATCAGTGTGAATCTGTGGTTTGAATGGCTGTTCGGCTGTTTTCTATTGACTAACGACTACTGACTACCAGCTATTCTGTTTCTTTTCTCTGTGACCTCGGTGGCTTAGATGGCTGTTCACATTGGCGTCAGTTTGCGGTTAATTAAAAAAAATCCGTGAAATTGGTGTAATCAGTGATTGAAATTTCTTTTAACTTCCTTTTTAACAAAGAGTTATGCCAAAAACCCTGATTTCCTCTGAGCGTGTTCTGATTTGTTCTGATATAGCTGTGATTTGCCTTGAGTATGCTTTGATTAACTCTGATATAGCTCTGATTGGCTCTGAGTATGTCCTGAGGTGCGATGGTGGCACTATTGAAATGCGGCAAAAAGCCCAATCTTAGCCTGTGAGAAGCTCGAACTGTTCGGCACTTAAGACCTGTCGCAGTTTCTGTAAAGCGACTAATTCGATCTGGCGGACACGTTCCTTGCTTACGCCAAGCTCGGCGCCTATCTGCTGGAGTGTCTTTTTTTCCTTTTTGACAATCGAGCCTGTTAACCCGAAATGGTTGATAATGACGAATTGTTCCCGCTGGTCGAGGTTGTCGCGCAGTACATGGTTGATATCCCTTCCAGCCCGTTCGGCTGTCGCAAAGGCTGCACCCTCGCCAGTCTTGAATTCAAAAGATTCCAATCCATCGTGAAGGGTATCCATATCGGTCTGGGACAATTTTTTCTGCTTTGCCTGTTCAGCGGGTATTTTGCGGGCGTAGTCTTTGGCGATGACCCAGCTTGCGTAGGTTGCGAACCGAAATCCGCGAGTATAATCAAATTTTTCGACCGCCCTCATAAGTGAAAGATGTCCCTCGCCTATCAGGTCCTGCATATTGACACCGCTTGCCGCGTGCTTTCCGGCTATAGCCGTTACCAGAGGCATGTTAGCCTCCGTAAGAAAGTTCTTTATCGCTTCGGCAAGTGCGATGCAGTTCTCTATCCGGTTGACCAGCCGGGCATTGACCTTTGCCAAATTTATCTTTTCTTTATTAGTGGCAGCGGTAAATTTCAAAAAGTTATATTTTCTGAAAAGCTCACTTTCCTGCTGGCGGTTTACGGATACTCTTTTTGGCGGGGCCTTCAATTGCTTCAGCGAGTCATCGATTCCTTTGGATTTTTCCAAGTCACTTCGAAAAATATCGGTGCATATTTTTTCGAAGGCCTGCGGTTCGTGAAAATCGGGACTGTCAATATATTCGATTTTTTTGGTAAGGATCGTCTTTTCGCGTCTTTGATTTATCACACGGTAAATGCTGCTTCTGCATTTGCCGAACCGCTCGGTCAGTTCCTTTATGCCTGCGCCTTGCTGGTAAAGGCGGTAAATTTCAGATGCCTGTGCAGGGCGGATCATTTTTCTGACATTCGCGACCAGATTTTTGCCCGGGTGCTTCTTTTCATAATTTTTGATGGTTAGCCGCACGGTTTCGGCACTGACACCGAGTTGGGCAGCCGCTGCCAAAATTACCTGACGAAGCGACATATCTTTTTTCGCAAGATTTTTGACGCAGCTTATGATCGCATTTTTTTTGCTTTTGCCGAGCCGCTCAAACGATGCCGCTTTTTTTACAAGCGAGCTGTTTTCCGTAATGAATTTTTCCACCCGTTCCTGGTCGAAGCCAAGCCGCTTTGCTCCATCTTCAAAGGCGAACTTTCTTGCCACCAGTCCTTTTTTTCGCCAGCGGTTGATCGTTTTTGAACTGACATTCAGTTCGGCTGCAAGCTGTTCGATGGTATAAACCTTGTTGGGTTGTTGGGCGGCGTTGTCGGCTATCGGGGAGCTGAGTTTGCTGATGAATATCTGCAAGTCTGATAGCAGGTCCTTTCCCTTGATAATTTCGTTTTCTTCTTTTGGCGAATGGCCGGTAATACGGTAGCAGATAAAATCGAACGGATAGTCTTTGTCGGCCTCGAGCATAGCGCAGAGGTTTTCGGCTGCGGCAAGCTGCTTTTGCCTCTGCCGCAAAGGTGCGAACCGCAGCTGCATCAATAGTTGGGCCAGATTATGATTTCTTATCTTTCGCATAACGCCATTATAAACCTTGCCGCACACGAGGGCAATTACTTAACAATTGCAGATGATTCAATAAAGGGCATAAAAAAAGCCCCTTCAAAAAAGGGGCTCTGTGAAAATTAAATTAACCGTAGATTAAGCGGCGAGAATTTTCTTTGCTATGTCAACAGCCGAAGCTGCATCAGCCGCATATCCGTCTGCACCGATCTTGTCTGCATAACTTTGTGTTACCGGTGCGCCGCCGATCATGACTTTGGCTTTGAGACCGGCATCCTTGAGCGCCTTTATCGTTTTTTCCATCGCTGGCATGGTAGTAGTCAGAAGTGCGCTCAGGCCGATAAGAGCGGTGCTGTGTGCCTTTGCCTGTTCGACGAACTTCTCGACAGAAACATCGACGCCCAGATCGATAACCTCGAAACCGGCACCCTTGAGCATCATGGCCACAAGGTTCTTGCCGATATCATGCAGATCGCCTTGAACGGTGCCAATCATGAACTTGCCGACTGGTTTGACACCAGCTTTGACCAGTTCAGGCTCAAGCACTTCCATGGCCGTTTTCATTGCACGTGCGGCTATAAGGACCTCAGGGATGTACACTTCGTTCTTTTTGAACCTGGCGCCTATAACATTCATTCCGGCAATAAGACCGTCATTGAGAATGGACTTTGGAGACATTTTTTCAGCCAATGCTTGCTTTGTGATCTGCAATGCGGAACTCTGGTCGCCTTTGATGATGGCATCCGCTAAAGCTTTTAAATCTGCCATTTTTCTTACCTCAACACAATTTAAGTTGACATTAATACTTTTTAGTCAAGAATAGCAAAGAGTTTAACAGCAATGTTTGGCCAAATACAAGGGATAAATTTAAAATTTGTCCGCTTTCGTGTTTTTAGGCTGGATTACGACAGAAAAAAGGAAATTTCTATCATTTCACGGGTTCTGGAGAACGGGTTGTGGATTTTTAAGTCGGTTTCGATTTTACAGCAAAATACCGCAAAATAAAAGCCGTGTCCTTGTAGATGTTTACATATTTTTATTGGATAATATACTTCATTGGTTTTTCGAGTTTTCCGTATAGTTACGATGAGGCTTATTATGGGTAATTTTATTGTTCTGGTAAAACAGGTCCCGGATGTCAGCCAGATCACCGACAATGCATTCGACCCTGAAACCGGCACCCTGATTCGAAGCAGGCTTGCCAGCGTAATCAATGAGCTTGACGCTCAGGCGCTGGGGTTTGCCAATCGAATGAAAAAACAAAGCGGCGATACCGAGGGCAAAATCATCTGCCTTACGATGGGGCCGCCTATGGCAGAGGAAGTATTACGATATTCGCTGGCTCG
>JAQURJ010000131.1 GCA_028715705.1 Phycisphaerae bacterium
CGAGTCACTTGGACGTTTACGAGTGCCGAAAAACCGAAATTTTGAAATATTGTGTTCAAAAATTTACTCAAAAAATGTTAACTGAAGTTTTGAGCCTCAAAAATCAAATTATTAGAGGCTCCCTTAAAATACTTAGTTCAGATTATTCACTATATCGCCTGGCCTGTTGTTGCCTTGGTTAGTTTGTTTTTCTTCCGCAAAAAGCTTGGTCTTCTAATAGACCGGATTATAAAGGTCGCACATGGTAACTCATCTATTGAGTTTTCTAATAAAGGTGAACAAGGCGGATCAAGCAAACTACCTATTTCTGAGTCTGCGCTTGAAACCAAAGGAACTGTCGAGCTGTCCCCAGAGGCAAAGAAGATTTTAGCAACACTTTGGCAACGTCAGAAGTATCATTTCAAGGACGATTTCACCGGACGGTGGAGTTTTCGAGTCCTTCCTAACGCGGAAGGATATGGAAATTTTATGCTGGGCTTCGCAGATCTTCTTAAGTTGGGCCTTGTAGGTTGGACGCCTAAGAATGGCCATGCTCTTCTGACTGGTAAGGGCATAGAGTACCTTAAACAACATGACGAAATACAAGGGTCTGACAATGTGTACACATTTTGAGCAAATTAGCTTTTAGGCTGTACAACTTATTTGCACATGCGGAATCATTTAATAAAAGAGATTGGACGAATCCGCCATCGGCGGATAAATATTGAACAACCAACGGGAACTTTTAAAAACTTGTCCTGAGCCTGTCGAACGGATCAGCGAAATCAGCGTTTAAACCGGCTGTTCGGCTGTTCCTATCCCTATAACTATACCTTTCTCGAATCCGTGTTAATCAGTGTAAATCCGTGTCTAAACTTCTTCGTGCCTCTTCGAGAACTTCGTGGTGAAAATAGCTGTTCGGCTGTTTCTATGAACTTTTTATCTTGAAATCAGCGTCATCAGCGAAATCAGCGTTTAAACCAGCTGTTAACTTTTTGTCTTTTAATTTTTGATATCGGCCTCAGCCGCCCGGCTGTTTTACCCGCTCATACAATCCGTGTCCGCTGTACCGCAGTTTTCCCAGCCGGCACAATTCATCCCACACCTCTTGCGGAAACTGGCTGGGCGGCTTTATCGCAAAAACGCCCTTGGCCCCGCCCGAAAGCGGGCCTCGTCCAAGGCTCGAATCGGCATCCAGAGCAGTGAGTTTCAGCCGCTTCTTGAATGCGTTCATCGCACTCTTAAGTATCTCCGGCGTTACGCCGTCGCCTTGTCCTTGCTGTTGATTTTCTGTCATATTCTGCCTTTCTCCAATTTGCTCAAATTCTATTCTGCCAATGTCGAAAATACAATAACTTTTTCGGGTTCTTTGTCAGCGACTAAAACCGGCTGTTCGGCTGTTTCCTATACCTATCCCTATTAAACTCCGGCTGTTAAATTTGATAATTTCTCTGTGTCCTCTGTGGCTAAAAATCGGCTGTTTTTTGTCAACGAACCACGAACCACCAACTACGAACAGTTTTGCACGTTAAAAAACGAGGAAAAACGAAAAAAAACGCCTTTTTACGCGACAAAACGTTGATAAAAATCAACATTCAGGCTGGCAGTCTATGCCCTATACTCTAAACCCTCCAAAAAAATTTATTTTTTTTTGGAAAAAATGCTTGCAAAAGTCATGGCAGGGGGTGTACAATAAATAGCGTAATAATACTGTTCTTTTCTTCTTATAGTTTTGGTTTGGTAAGACGAATATATTATAAGTTTGGAATTGATTAAAAAATAACGTCTTACGAAAAAAAAGACTGGTGCTCTTCACACCAGTCTTTTTTATGCGCCAACCCTCCTCTTAAGCCAGGCGCGTTTCAATTATGATTTTTGGTGTTTATCACCGCTGCGAGCAGAATGTGCCTAAGTCTTTCAACTGGCGTCTTTTGCAGAAAGTCGTCGGTGAAGTCCAGCCGGAATCGTCCCCGGAAATGCTTGATTTGTTTGGTCAGTTCATTTCTGCCAAGCCGGGCGATCGAAGTGGTCATTTTGTCTAATTTTCTGTCGGAGAACATTGTCATTCCTTTGAAATCAGTCCTCAAAAATGGTTCATAACACTGCTTTGCTTTTCGGCGTAAAACGCGAGCGGGTGAAGCTGGCAATTTCGACCCCTCCGAAAATCAGATAAAAAACACGGGTTTTCCCGGGATTTTTTTTTGTCTTTACCGCTATAGTCTGATAATTATTAGCTGATGAAAACGGAACTGCTTAACTACGACCTGCCCAAACACCTGATCGCCCAACAGCCGGCGCAGAACCGCAGTGAATCGCGCCTCTTGGTTTTGCATCGCAAAAATGCCAATATCGAAGATCGCTTTTTCAACCAGATAGGCCAATATCTCCACCCCGGCGACTGCCTGGTGCTTAACGACACAAAGGTATTAGCAGCAAGGTTTTACGCACACAAAAACACTGGGGCAAACCTGCAGGGATTGTTCCTTTCGCAGCGCGAAAACGGCATTTGGGATGTCTATCTTAAAGGCGTACGAAAAATCAAAGAAGGCGATACCATAGAGCTTCTGGATAGGCAGGGCACCCCCGCCCTCGAAGCCAAACTGCTGGAAAAAGGGCAGGACGGCAAAGCCGTTTTGAAGGTCGAAGCCGAGGATGCGTATGAAATTCTGGAAAGGATAGGCTATCCGCCGCTTCCGCCGTATATAAAGCGCGATGAAGACGCTGCACAGGCCCAAACCGACCTTCGGCGATACCAGACTGTTTACGCTGAAAAACCAGGAGCCGTAGCTGCTCCGACCGCTGGACTGCATTTTACACGCGATCTTTTAGCGGAACTGGAAAAAAAAGGCATAATATTCGCCCGCGTTACCCTTCACGTCGGTGCCGGCACATTTAAGCCAGTCACAGCCGATGATTTACGCGACCACAAAATTCACAGCGAGTATTTCAGCCTCGACGCCGCTAATGCCGAAATCATAAACACCGCCAAACGAGCCGGAAAGCGAGTTATCGCTGTGGGTACGACAAGCGTGCGGGTATTGGAAACCGCGGCTGTAAGCCCGCAGACACCGTTAGCCGCTTGTTCGGGGCAGACCGAATTATTTATTATGCCCGGCTTTGAGTTCAAGATCGTCGACGCGATGGTGACGAATTTTCATCTACCCAAGTCAACCCTGCTGGCCTTGGCAGCTGGATTCGCCGGATTGGACAAAGTGCTTGCCGCATACCGCCACGCCGTAGAGAACCAATATCGCTTTTTTTCCTACGGCGACGCGATGCTTATCATTTAAGTTCAAACTTTTTCGGCAGATAAAAAACAAAAGGGGCACACACGTTTTTATCCGTGCATGTCCCTTTTTATAAATAGGCGACTGATGTCGCCGTTACACCGCCATTCTTAACCTTCGCAGTTTTCCTACAATCCCAATCCCTATAGTTGCCAGCAGCAACGCTCCGGGGGCAGGGATATACGCTGCATCGTGTGAGCCGGGGTTAATCTGCCAGGTGCTTACAAATGTCTCCTGATTGCGATTATTGGTTTCATAGGCATAGACATCGAAATGAACGCTGTCGAATCCCGATACAACCACCGAGAAGGTTTTTTCCTCACCTGAGCCTTCCAGTGAAATAATCCCGCCGTCGGCATTGTAATTATGTATGGGGCCGCTGTCGGAGAAACTGCCCACATCGTAGAGCACAAAATTGGAAACACCTTCCTGGAAGGGATAATGTTCGTTGAAATTATCCGGCGTAAAAACCTTGGTCGAATAACCGTCAATACCGACGACATTGGTAAGCACATCAATGTCAGCGTTGGCAGCGGGATTGAGCGGCCCGTTGCTTCCCAGCGTCGTCAGCAATGTTGCACCGTTGACTGTGATGGTGCCGGTCTGGCCCTGCGGAATCGAGGCTACCAGTGTGCCGTAATCAATGCTTGTGGTTTTGGGACCATAAGCACCAACAACGATCAGGTCAAAAGCGTTATCGCTAGTAAACCAAGTGTCCTGGTCGCCGTTGTAATTTCCGGCTGCAGCACCGTCGATATACACCTGCAGCGTCGGTACAGCCAAAGCAGCGGCGGAAACAAACATTCCCACAGCAATTGAAATAAAAATCCGTGTTTTCATAATATTACCCCCATAATATTCGACCATCAATGGCTCAATTAATGCCCCGGCGGCACGTCTTTCCCATTGTATAAATTGCCTATGAGCCTGTTGCACAATGATTTTCGAATCCAACCATTGGATTTGACGGCTATCCAGGACAGACGGCTCAATTCTCTGTTTCCCAGACACCTTTTC
>JAQURJ010000132.1 GCA_028715705.1 Phycisphaerae bacterium
AATCCGATTTCCTTGAGGGAACTTATGCTGTACATGGCATCGAAGAGGTAATGAACAAAAATGACATTGTTTTTGTTGTTGATCCTATCGATGAAGAGATTGAAAAATTCCAGCAGGTTCTGACCCAGGGGGTTGGCCTCAAGGTTGTAGCCATAGCCGACCGCGATACGCCGTTTACGACAATACGTGTGCCGGATGCGGGTGAACTGAAACAATATGTTTATCTGTGTGCAGGCTGGAATGTGTTGGTAGAAATTGGAATGGCACTGGGCATAAACCTTGACAAACCTGAACGGTCACGAAAAGTAGGTAATGAATTAATTATTAATCCCTGAAAAATTTCGCCGTGGGTTAGCAGAGTGTAAATACCGTTATTTCCGGACGGCAGTTTAGGCGGGTGCGTCCCAGCCGGCCGAGGCCGCGGTTTACGTAAAGCATCTTGTCGTGAACCTCGTAGAGGCCGGCGTGGTAGTTTCTGTTCATTATCTTCCAGTTTGGAGCAGCGGATAATTTGTTGCGTGCGCCGTGCGTGTGTCCGCTGAGAACTAAGTCGGCAGGGAAATCGCGAAGCATGGGCATTCCCTCAGGATTGTGCATAAGAGCAATGGTGTTTTGGCCTTTTTTGACTCTGGCAAACGCCTTTTCAGGGTTTGTGTCGTTCAGCCATAAATCGCCTAAACCTACAAGATGTAAAGGTTTACTGTTGATTTCCACGGTGAAGGATTCGTTTTGCAGCATTTTCACTCCGATGCTGTCGGCATCCTGAATGAATTCTTCCAGCAGGTTATCCTGCCGTGAGCCGAAGACGCTGCCGATACCATAATCGTGATTGCCGAGACAGGCGTAAACCCCGTATTTACTGTGTATTGCGGCAAGAATGGCTATCGCTTTTTGCCTGAATATTCCGCGGACATCGTGGGTAATATAATCGCCGGTAAGCAGGACAAGATCGGGGTTTAATCTGTTTATCCGCTGGATACATCGGGCAAGATATTTATCTGTAACTGTCCGGCTGCAATGAAGATCGCTTATGTGCACGATCCGAGTTCCGACAAAGCGGCTGTCTAAGTTCTTTACTGACAAGGAGATATCGACCACTTCCAGCCATTCATGCCCAGAGCCCTTGTGGTCGATGGCCCATGAGGTGCAAAAACCCATTGTGCCAAGTGTGACGCCTTTTAGATAGTCGCCGCGAATTTTCAATCCTTTTTTAAGCGATTCGATTTTCTTAAGCTCTTGTTACTAATTGAGTTAACCACCGAAGGCGGATTCAATACTTTTACCTTTTACCTTTTACCTTTTGCCTCTTACTTTTATATCGGCTTGAGTATAACATATTTACAACCGAAACTAAATCAAGTTCGATATATTTTACAAATCGTTTTGGCAGCTGGTCTGGAAGACATCTTCCAAATTTTTCCGTTTTTTACCGTTTCCAGCCGTTTTTTTTCGTTTTTTCCCGTGTTTTTTCGTGCAAATTCGTCATACCGCGTGCTGTGTCGTGCGTACTGCAAGGAAGATAAATCCGAAATGCGAACGTCGAAATCAGAAGCAATTAGGAAGCCGTTGAAATAAATGTTTGTCTGGATTTATGTGATTTATTTTGCGCTTACACGGCAAGAAAGATGAGAATTGAAAAATTAGTATGGTGTCCCCGGAATTGGCCCGGAATTGGCCCGGAATTGGCCCGGAATTGGCCCGGAATTCCATTTTAGGGGACAATTTATTTTCATTTGGCAAACCGCTGTTGTTTTTGTTTTTCAATTCCAAGGTATCCCTGTGCCAAGGTTATGTTTGCATTCACAATTTTTTTCATAAACTCAAGATCGACCAAACTGGTCGTATTTACCAGCTTTAAGGCATCTTTTTCGGACAAGATTGCAGCAGCGGCTGGTACCAAGGAATTCGCGACTAAGTTAACACCATGAACAACAGCCCCGGCGCCGATTAACACAGTATCTTCTAAAGTGACATTGTAAGCCACGGCTCGAAAGCCAACAAAGCAGTTTTGTCCGATAGCACATGGGCCATGAATAACGCAGCCATGGGACAAAGATGTTCTATCGCCAACAGTTACTTTTGTTCCGCCAAACGCATGAATAATTACACCATCCTGAACGTTGCATTGGGCACCAATTTTAATAGGCTGTACTTCACCGCTGCTGTCAGCTTCATCCGCTCTGAGAACCGCGTTTGGACCAACAAGAACGTTAGGGCCGATGTGGACATTACCAATTATCAGGGCAGTCGGATCGACGTAGGCTGTCGGATGCACTTGAGGCCAATCACCAGAAGGATTAGGCCGAATCGAATTTTTACGGTTTGTTGTCATATAACTTTTTCCTATAAATTTTACGGACAACATCGACTAATTTCTTCTTCGATCTCTCGCAAGCACAATAAAAGGCGCCGGTTTTAAGCGGCGCCTTATAGTTCTACAATTAGCACCTGTTACTTTGAAGCAAGGTCGAAGGGGGAGATGTAATCGCCGTGTTTATCGGCTGCGGCTTTGAGGCGTTTTCGCTGCTTATCGAAGGTGTCAAAGACAATCTGCGGTATCGAGGGCTCGGCTCGATAGACTTTTTCGATGCGGTCTATCTTGGCCAGAAGCTGCGGTATGCGGATGGTGAACTGCTCGACGTAATTGGCCTGCGAATATTCGGTGTTAAGCGACGACTTGAACAGCTTTGCCAAATCCTCATATTTCGGAATGTAGCCGGTCGGCGTTTCGAGGACATCAACATCGCCATTTACCCGCAGTTCCATCCAAAGTATCCAGACACGCTTATCGAGCATGCCGTTTAGGTACTTGCCGTCTTTATCCTTGAGGAAGTAGTTGACGGAGAAAACAAAAGGCTCATCTTTGAGACCATTTGCGAAATCAAGATTGTTCTGGATGTATTTACCCATAGGAATTGACAGAAAGTCGATGTTCGACATAAGATTGAACGCCCGTGCGCCTGTTGCGCCAATGACTGTTGCTGTGGTCTCGGATTCGAGCGATGCGCCTTTGGCGATGATGCCTTCGTTCCAGTTGAATGCCTGCTCGACGGGAACCCATGTGTCGCTGTCGCGTCCGCCATAAATCACGCCGTCAATGGGCACACCCTGCGGGTCATCGGCTAAGGGGTCGCGGTTTGCCAGGTCGGAAAGAGAAATTGTATATCTGGCGTTTTTGTGCGATGGGTTGATCTTAGTGCCTTTGGCGTCCACGTCGCCTTGTTTCCACTGGCCTGCGTAGTTCAGGCCGTGGTCAGGCAGAGCCTTGCCCATTCCCATCCAGTAGGGCTTCTGGTCGTCACCGATAAGGCAATTTGAGAAGATAACTTCGCCGGGGTTGGTGAGAACGTCGAAAATTACGGGATCGTCTTTGTCGTTGACATTCTCGATGATGCCAAAAATGCCTTTTTCGATATTTGCGGCCTTGAACCGGCCATCAATTTTGCGGAAATAGGCCAGGTCGTCGCCGATGATAGTCTGGCCGGATATCATGGCTGTGGAGGTTTTGCCGCAGCCCGATGGGAAGGCACCTGCGAAATATGTTACGCGGCCATTCGGACCGTGTGCGCCCATAACGAACATGTGCTCGGCCAGCCAGTCGCCATCGCGGTCGGCTTTTTGGATGGCAAGGCGAAGTGCGAGTTTTTTGAGACCGACAGTGTTGCCTGCGTACTGGGTATTTACGCTATAGACCATTTCATCTTCGAGGTCGATATAGACTCGGCGTTTTTCCCAGTTTTTGGAAACGCCGTTTTCCAATTCTCCTTCGGAATGGATAAAGCGAAAGAATTCTGGCGAGGGGCCTATCTTTTTGAATTGTCCATAGCCGGGGCGATACAGCATAGATTCGCTGTGCGCGACATAGGGAGAATCGGTTATCTGGACGGATGGAATCGTGAAATCGGAATTGACAGGACCGAGACACCAGAAGCAGACGAGCATTTGTCTGCCCTGCATAATATTTTTCATAAGGTCGCGTATTTCGGTAATGCCGCCTTTTTTGGGAATGCTTTCGAGACTGCCGAGATCCCAACCATCCGGCAGCAGGTAGCGGGTTGAGAACTTGTCGCGTCCCTGATCGTTATAGCCGTCAAAGTGGTAGGTGTGACCGGTGGTTTTAAGTTTTGTTTCTTCGCCAAAGTCGATAGCCAACTGACGAATATAGTCCAAATCTTTCTGGTCATCGGTGCAGACGAAAACAGATTTGGGATCGGTCAGCTTTATGCAATCGGCGATGAATTCATGAAGCTTTGAGT
>JAQURJ010000133.1 GCA_028715705.1 Phycisphaerae bacterium
AGCCAACCCTGATGACAAGCAGTTGTCGATATTGACGGTTTGCGAAAACGGCTACGGCAAGCGTACACTGCTTGAAAATTACAGGATCCAGGGCCGCGGCGGAATGGGCGTGATTAATATCAAGGCAACTGACCGTAACGGGACGGTGGTTGCGCTGAAATCGGTTACGAGCGGCGACGATATTATGATGATAACGGCTAAAGGTATTATTATTCGCACCGGCCTCGATGAGATTCGCTCCATAGGACGTAATACGCAGGGGATACGGCTTATCAAGCTCAAGGGCGATGATAAGGTAGTCGCAGCCGAAAAGATCGCGTACGAAGATACGGGCGAAGAGTAAACAATGGCAAAGTCGGCAGACAAGAAAGATTTTGTCTATGTTATTGCCGGTTCAGATGATGGGCTTGTCAATTCCGAATGCGAAAAGCTACTCGATAAGCTTATTGAGTCTGACCAACGGCAGATGGCCTTGCTTTCGGTCGATGCGGACAAAGCCGAAATAAGCGATGTTTTTGATGAATTGCGAACGGCTCCTTTTTTGACCGACAAGCGCGTTGTGGTTATCCGCCGGGCGGAAGAATTTATTACTAAATACCGCGAATCGCTGGAAAAGTATTTCGATAAGCCATCACCATCCGGCATACTTGTAATGACCGTATCTTCGTGGCGTTCGAATACCCGCCTTGCAAAAAAGCTGCCCCAAATCGGTACGCTGGTAAGCTGCGAACCGCCCAAGGGCAAGCAACTCCCTCGCTTCCTTATCGATTACGCCAAAGCTGAACACAATAAAATTCTCCTCCCGCAAGCAGCCGAGCTTATGATAGAATTTGTCGGTGAAGAGGTGTCACGGCTAAAAGGCGAAATAGATAAGCTGGCTGTTTATATTGACAAGAATGAAAAAATATCGCCGCAGGATATCGAATCGCTTATCAGCCACAACCGTTCGTTCAACGTCTTCGCCGTCATCGACGCCATCACAGCCAGTCAGCCGGGGGCGGCTGTTGAAAAGCTGCGAAAAATGTTCGCCGATGACAAAAGCGCCGAATACACAGCCATTGGCGCCTTCGCTTTTCAGGTGCGGCGGATGTTCAATGCCAAAGTACTTTTACAAAAAGGGCTTAATCAATATCAGGCCACGAAAGCTCTTAGGATGTGGAACACGGATGCTTTTTTCGCCCAACTGCGGAAGATGAGCCTAAAACAGATAGGGGGTATTCTGGAAAGTCTCGCGGAACTTGACCATGAAATAAAAACCGGCAAGGCGACGCCTCAGGTTGCCATCGAACAGCTTGTTGTTAAACTTGCATCCCGATAAATTTGCCAACAGCGTTTTATACGTGGTAAATACTGACACGAAAACCGCCAATCGGCTGGTTTCTTTAATCTATTTCATACCCGATAATCCATATGTAAATTTGTATATAAATTAAGAAAAAAATACTTGAAAAAGATTTACAAAAGTGTATAAATATCCCTTTCAGAGGTAACATACCTTGTCGTGCAGGATTTGGAACCTGTAAGTATAAGGTCGCAATTAACCAAACTAAAGACGTTCTGTTATTTGATTGCGGTCCTTTTCCTTGTTCGTATAAAAGGGATGGAGATGTTCTTTTCTGTTTCCTGAAGAGGCGATATTTTTTGTTAGTTGTGTCGGAAGCGCGATTACGTGAAAAATATGGTAATAGACAAAAAGGTACAGTCCGAGAAGAGGAAACAAGGGTTGTTTTTGACGTTTATTTTTTTCGAGCAGGATGGGTCCCAAAACCCGTCGCTTCCGAATGTGATCGGCTGGAAAAAACTAAATCGGGCTGCAAATTCGGCGGCACATATAATGGGGTACATAGAGCTGTATGGCGAAAAAGTGGAGGTAATAGATATAAGGCAGCTGTATCGAACAGGGCAGACGCATTTAACCGACGAAAGCTGTATTGCGGTATTTGAATATCTTAAACCGAAAAAACATTTTCAGGTGCTGCTGGTCGATGGATTGGCAAATGTTTTTAATATGGCGGAACTCGACGACAAACGCGCGCAGATTATCGAAATAAGCACGGAAGATCGCAAAGGTGAAGCGGATTACAAAATAGTATTTGAAGAGCAGTCAAATAATATCAAACATTCTGAACCCCTACCCATTGTCAAGACCAATTTTACTGTTGTATAAGGTGGAAGCTGTGTCGATTATCAGTTCGTCAAGCCCCCTTTTGGGGACGTGGTGAATACTGTTTGCGTCACGCCAGTATTTTATGTTTCCGTCCTTTGCGGGATCGATAACGATTTTTTCAACTGGTTTTCCGATAGCGATAACAAGCAGAATCTCATATTGATCTGGGATGTTGAGTTTTTTACGCAGTTTGTCGCGTTTTATCGAGCCGACCATACAGCCGCCAAGCCCCATTTCCACCGCGCCAAGCAGAATACTTTGTGCGGCTATGCCGTGGTCACATCCAAAGGTCTTTGTGATAGTCGTATCGCCGAGGATAATGATATAGGCGGCAGGTTGCTCTTTTGCGGCCGGTCCGTCCCAGTCAGCAAGATAGCCAGCCCATATCAATTGTTCAAAAATCCTTGCGTTTTTTTCATTTTCGCAGGAGAGGATAAATTTTAGCGGCTGAAGATTTGCCCCCGAAGCGGAAAGCCTGGCCAGACTGATAAGTTCTTCCAGTGTTTTTTTCTCTATTTTGTAGTTATTATCAAATCTGCGATAGCTTCTGTTTTTAGCTATCAAATCTTTCAGCATTTTCTTACTCTCCGTGATGGCGTACCAGACCATATTTTCGTGGAACAACCATGTCCGCTTTTTGTGTTAGGTTTTCGCCCGCAGGATAATCGACATCCATTATTTCAATAAAGTCGGCGGTATAGTCTTTGAGAATACCGGTGAAGTCCGTAATCTTGTCGCCTTTCATCAGTTTCAGGATAACCTTTCGACCGATATAATACTCAAGGAGCGGTTCATAACTTGTTGATGCAGAACCAAGAATCTCCTGTTTTATCTGGGAAACATATTTATCCCGGCGCAGCCGCTTTGATATCGCTACGATAAAAGCTGCCAGTATTATAAAGGTCAGAGCCAGCGTTACAGGATCATTCATAAATAAACTCAGACAAAACTTTGAATTTTAGAGCCGTCGGCTGATACTATAACCAATTTTGCGTAGAACTTTTGCATAATAAAGGAAATTTTTGAGATTTTAAGAATTTTTTTGGTTTTTTTGCCTACTAAAACCGCTGGCAAGCGTATTTTAAAGATAGGAAAAGGGGCAGCTCCGAAAATATTGATTATGCTTTATGTAGGGTGGGCAGAAGCCCTGTAAGGCTTGGAAGGAATGGTTTTGACATGGAGAAGATAGATAAACTTACACAGCTTCTTTTAAAGCTGCAAAATATAAGTAAGAATCCTGATAGTGTAAATTTTGGCGAAGGGGAAAGAGGGTTTCTTGCTTTGGCTACATGTCGCGATATCGCCCTTGCTCAGCAGAATGTACTTTCCGCGGGTGTTGGTGCAGCCGAACTTTGGAAGATGTGGTCAAGGAACAATCGGATCCTGCCCGATCAGGCGGCAAAACTTCGCGTTGAGCTTGCCCCTAATCATATTCTGCAAAAAGTTCTGGCTGAGCACGATATGGTACTTTGTTTTATCAGTGATCTGGAGGATACGAACCGAAGCATTTCCGGGCTGAATTTAGCCTCAAGCGCCAACACCGAGATCCGAAAGCTTGCCCACATAAGCGAGCATCTTTGTGCCAGTGAACAGCACCGCGAGCGTGAAGAGTATGTTATTTATCCTGAACTGGAGCGGAGGGGCTACACGAAACTGCTGAAGATCATATATGAGCAGCATCACCAGATCAACGAGCAGATATCGAAACTAAAAAAGCTTATCTGGCAGGTTGATGTAAAGGATTTTGACGCATTCAAGTATGAACTAAAGGATATCGTTGATTATCTGGTCGTCGCGATGAGGATACACATCTTTATGGAGACCAATATTATTTTTCCGTTGGCGATAGAGGTTATAAACAGCGACGCTGTCTGGACGCGGATAAAGAATCTTTGCGAAGAGATAGGTTATTGCGGCTACGACGTCCGCTGGAGAAATTAAAGAATCTGGAAAGCAGTTTTTATCCTAATGTTATTTTCCAAAGCTTGAACCCAACCATAGCTACCGCAACCAGTACTACGAACACGAAGTAAAAACGCAATTTTTGATCGCGAATACGAAGACCGATATGCG
>JAQURJ010000134.1 GCA_028715705.1 Phycisphaerae bacterium
CTATAAAAGCAGTTTGCGGGCAGGCATAAGCGGTTTTGATTTGCTTGCCACTGTTACGGCATTTACCGCTCACAGTATTGCCGATGCGTATCGAAGGTTTATTAAAACAAAAATCGATGAGGTGATAGTTTGCGGCGGCGGTTCGCGAAATCCGGTTCTTATGAAGATGCTCGCCGAGCAATTGCCAAAGTGCAGCTTGCTTACTACTGATGAACTGGGTATAAATGCCGATGCCAAAGAAGCTGTTTCTTTTGCTATTCTGGCTGCGTTGACAATAAAAGGAATCTGCGGCAATGTACCGTCGGCAACCGGAGCTGAAAAACCTGTAATTTTAGGAAAAATTGTACCATCGCAAATATGAAAGACAGAAGTAAACTTACAACCGAAAAATCAAACCAGTCAACCGTTGATATCGACAGGCTTTCAACGCTGAAAATAGTAGAGTTGATAAATCAGCAGGATGCACTGGTGGTAAAAGCTGCAGCCGGACAAAAACGTCAGGTTGCCAAAGCAATTGATATAGTTACTGAAGCATTTAACGTGGGCGGAAGGCTTTTTTATGTCGGAGCCGGAACGTCCGGACGGCTGGGTGTTCTTGACGCGTCTGAATGTCCCCCGACGTTCGGAGTCAGGCCGGCTATGGTGCAGGGTGTTATTGCCGGCGGTAAACGTGCCCTTGTGCGTTCAATCGAAGGCGCAGAGGACAGCAAACAGGCTGGCAGGGATGCGTTGATAAAACGAAAAATAAAATCTGTTGATGTGGTTATGGGAATAGCGGCTTGCGGGATTACGCCGTTCGTACATGGCGCGATACAGTATGCCAGGTCAAAAGGCTGCAAAACTATTTTTCTTACCTGTGCCCCGCAGGCTAAAAAAAGTATAAATACCGATGTCATAATCAATCCTGTTGTCGGGCCGGAAGTGATTACCGGTTCTACCCGAATGAAGGCAGGCACCGTGACAAAACTTGTCCTGAACACAATTACAACTGCGGCTATGATAAAGACGGGCAAGGTTTACGGCAACCTGATGGTCGATCTGCGAGCTACCAATCGCAAACTTCAGGATAGGGCCGAAAGGATTTTAATTTCTGTGACTGGGCGGCCAAAAGCATCGGCCAAAAGACTTCTTAAAAAAGCGAATGGTCGGGTCAAGGCCGCTATAGTGATGCACTTTAGGAAAGTGGATTTACCGGAGGCGATTAAGATATTGAAAGAATGCGGTCAATCACTTCGCGGTGCGATAAAAGAGAAATGTTTGGACAATTGAGTCTATGTTTTCAGGTGTATTAAATCCAGCTGATATTTTCATCCTATTTGCAGCGGTATTTTTTCTTTTTTTTATAGCGTGGCTGAAGGGGCGAAAAGAAGAGAGTACATCGGATTTTTTCCTCGGCGATAGAAAAGTTCCGATATTTATCGCGTGTTTATCATTTGTAGCGACAGAAGTAAGCGCACTGACCATCACAGGAGTACCGGCGACAGCGTACAGCGAAAATTGGCAGTACCTTCAGTTTTTCTTTGGTTCCGCGGCTGCTAAAATTTTTGTCGCCTTTGTATTCATTCCCGTTTTTTATAAATATAACTGTACGAGTATCTATGAGTTCCTGCGGCATCGCTTCGGCCCGCAAACGCAATATGCCGGGTCTTTCTTGTTTTTTATTATGAGGCTGATGGGGTCAGGCGTACGTCTTTATGCGGCTTGTGCCGCGATAGCGTGGATTATGGGTTGGAGTCTTGCGGTAACGCTGATATTATTTACGGTTGTCAGCGTTATCTTCATCGCATATGGCGGTATCAAAGCGGTTGTCTGGACAGGGGCATATCAGGCGTGTTTTTTTTATATAGCCGGTGCGGCTGTTCTTGTGTATTTATTTATCAAAATCAACCCACAATTACCAGCAGGCTTGCATGTGGCAGCAGAGGCGGGGCGGCTTAGTATCTTTAATTTCAGTTTCAAAATGAATGACCCAACTACTTTTTGGGCAGGTACGGCGAACGCATTTTTTATCGGATTAGCTATTTTCGGTACTGACCAGGAACTTGTTCAGCGGCTGCTTACCGTCCGAACCCGCGGTTCGAGCCAGAAAGCGATTCTTTATACTATAGCGGTCTCGGCTCCAATACTGTGCATATATCTGGCTTTGGGTACCGCTATTTTTATTTTTTATAACCGAACAGCAATCGCCCCTCCGCCTGAAGCGAAAGATATTGTGGGCCATTTTACCGCTAACGTGCTTCCGGCAGGTCTCAAAGGGCTTGTGCTTGCGGCTATTATACTTGCCAGCATCGATTCACCGCTGGCGTCATTGTCATCATCGTTTGTAATGGATATTTATAAGCCGCTGATAAACAGGTCGGCTTCACAGCGGCATTATCTGATTGTATCGCGAGCTGGAGTGGTTATTTTCGGGATTATACTTGCGATGATAGCGTTTGCCTGCTGGCCGATTAAAAGCGTCCTTTGGTTCGCGTTTCAGGTGGTTTCGGTTATCGGCGGGTCAATTCTTGGTATTTTTCTTCTGGGGGTATTTACAAAACGAAAATCAAATCTGACAAACGTGTTCGCCATGTTTTTAAGCACGATTATTCTTACTATTTTATTAATTCTGTCGAAAAATCGCGAGAATTTGTCGGTGAAAAACGAATTTGTACAGTTTATTCTGCAGATTGCCTGGAGTTGGTATATTGCTATAGGGACGTTCCTGACTTTTATTTTTGCATATTTATTGGCTGGTATCAAAATGGGGCGTGGAGGATTCTTACAGGGTAAGCCTCTACGAGGGCTAAGGTCAAAATCAAGTAAAAGCTTGACTTTTGGCGGGTTGAGGGGTATTGTCAGAGTTTGAAAATTGTAATTAAGGGGCAGCAAGTGGCTGAACGGTCAAAATATCAGCAGAATATCATCTCCAACTACTACGATAACCTCGATACCATTATGCTCGATAGAGTAGGCGAGCTGGTGGGCGAGCTTTATCTGGCTGACAGTACGGCCAAGAAAGAGCGGCTTTGGGGCCGGGTGGAGAAGGCGATGGCGAAATTGAAGATCAAGCCGGCTGTTATGGAGCATATTATGGCCAAACGAGATGTCGAGATATTAGCAAAAAATCTGAAAGATTGGCTGAGTATAGGAAAGAAAAGATAAGATATCAGGGCTGAAAAAGCCGAAAAACATACTATTACCGTCCAATAAGAGGCGTAAGTTTAGTAAAACTGAATATTTGGGAGTGCCATTATGGCTGAGAATTTAAGAGTCGATAACAAAATTTACCCAAGTGAAGAACGCGGATTGATGAGTATTGAGGATATGCTCCGCTACTTCGAAGAAAAGGGCGCGATGCGTGTATCTGACCTTCATTTGAAGGTGGGTGCCCCGCCGACATATAGGGCGGATGGCGATTTGGTAAAATTGAAGGGTCCTGCGCTTGATGAGCCGATGGCAAAGCAGCTTATTTATGCGCTTTTAAGCGATCAGCACATGGAAGATTACAAAAAGAAATTCAGCGTGGACTGCTCGTATAGGGTGGGCGATTTGCAGTTCCGTATCAATGTTTTCAAGGAAAACGACGGATTATGCGCAGCCATTCGTGCGCTTGCGCTATCGATACCGCCGGTGGAAGATATCGGTTTCCCAAATGACGTCTGGAAAGATATCATCGAGCGCAAGCAGGGACTTATTCTTCTTACCGGTATCACCGGAGCGGGGAAAAGCACGACCATAGCCTCGCTGATAGATAGAATAAGTCAGGTGCGAGCACAGCGAATAATCACTATCGAAGACCCAATCGAATATCTGCTGTCGCAGCAGCACAGCATTGTATCGCAGCGGGAGATTGGCAAGGACGTGGTGAGCTTTATTGACGGGCTTCGCAGTATGATGCGAGAAGACCCGGATATTATTTTCGTCGGCGAAATGCGCGACCCGGAGACAATAGCGATGACTCTTATGGCTGCCGAAACGGGCCACCTTGTGTTCAGTACGCTGCATACGCGCGACGCGATCGGATCGATCACGCGAATTTTAGATTATTTCCCGGAAGGTCGTCAGCAGGAAGTGCGCAATCAGCTGTCACTGGGTCTGCGGTATATTATCAGCCAAAAGATTCTTCCGCGAAAAGACGGTGAGGGACGAGTTGTCGCAATGGAGATACTCAATAATAACTACGCGGTCGCGAACATGATACGAGTCGGCAAGCTTGAACA
>JAQURJ010000135.1 GCA_028715705.1 Phycisphaerae bacterium
GCAATGCAATGCAGGCAACGTTATCGGAGGAAGATGTCAGGTTGCAGTCTTTGGCGGCAATTGCGCAGTCAGGCGACAAATGGCGCAAGCACGCCAAACTAAACGGGGAGATATACAAGCGCAACAAACAGACGTACCATGACCTGTTCTCTAAGGAGTACGGGCGTCAGGTTATTGTTTGCGGCATGGGCAAAAGCTTGGAAGACAAGATTCCCGAGTTGCAGCAATATGCTAACCGGGTGGATATTCTTTGTTGTGACAAGGCGTTTAAAATCCTTATGGACCACGGCATAAAGCCGAAATATGTTTTTCTGGCCGATGCCAATATCTCCTATGACGAGTGGATAGCCAATGCCATTTACGCCTCCGATGGTGTAACGTTAATCATGAGCATTTGCGCAAATCCTGAGTGGGCGCGGAACTGGAAAGGTCCGATATATTTCTTTGTCAACAAAGACAACATCAAGTCGGAGGACATTTTCATTAAAATCAGCGGATGTCCGGACATTATCCCGGCATCGTCCAACGTCGGCAATACGGCGGTTGTATACGCGACGCAAATTCTTGGTTATAGAGAAGTGTTGTTGGTCGGCTATGACTTTAGCTGGGAGCCGGACGGCAATTATTATGCGTTTGCCGACAAAGACAAGCGGTTTTGGATGCGTCATTTTCAATTGACGGACATCAACGGCGGTTTGGCTTTCACTTCCGGCAACCTCATGTTTTCTTGCAGGTGGTTGCAGGATTATTATTATGGGCCGTTGTCGGTGGCTGGCGTAAGGATGTTCAATTGTTCTGGGCGTGGTATTTTGCGTATTCCTCAACACGAGATCGGCAAACGTGTGGAGAAGTTTGTTGTTGAGTACCCGTCACGGGAAGTTGAATTAAAAAAGAAGTTGTTCCGGTCGAAGACCTTGACAATTACGGCCGACAACGGCGGATGGGATCGATTGAAAAACGTTTTTGCCGAAAACGAAGTGCTGAATGTGCAAGTTACCTATGCACCAAAGCAAACCTTGGCGGTTAACTTCGCATGATTAGCGTGGTAGTGTACCAGTACAATGCGCCATATTCTTTTCTGGACCTGAGCCAGTACGGAGTAGGAAGCAAAGTCACGGTGCGCCGACGCGGACAAGAAATTAAAGTTAACGAAGACGAAAAGCGGCACTTGTTGAAGCTGCACAACGGCAACCCGCGGAAAGGGGCTAAGCCGTTATTTGTAGAGAAGGAGGTGGGATAAAATGGCTGTAGGATCTGGTGGCGAAAAAGGGTATAAAAGCTGGCTGGGTGTTGGCTTGGAAACCAGCTATGGCACGAAGCTGACAGCCACGGCGTTTTTGGAGTTTATTTCCGAATCGCTGGCGGTTAACAAGGAAAGCACAAAACTGGAAACTATCAACACGAGCAGAAACCCCATTAAGCGTTTTCAGGGCAACGAAAGCGTTGAAGGAACGATTGAAACATACCTTAATCCGGCCAGCGTGGCGCAGATGCATCTGCTAAACAACTGCTTGGCTGGCACAGTCACATCCAGCGGCGACGCGAATACCGGGTATAGTCACATCGTATATCAGGGTGACCGTGAGGATTCGTTTAGTTCGCTGACGTTGCAAAAGCGGGTAGGCAATGGATCGACCTTTGATTTTACCGGATGCCGTGTTAATTCGGTGAGTATCAAGGGCGAGGTCGGCAATCCAATCAGCTTTAGCGCCGAAATCATCGGCCAACACGGCACAATTTCATCTGACACCGTTACCGTTTCGTTTCCCAATGTCATTCCGATGTTGTGGCGAGGTGTGACATTTAAAACCGGAGTTTGGGACAGCATGACATCTGTGCTCGCATCCGGCGCGACTGAATATATCCGGGGTTTTGAGTTGACCATTAATAACAATTTAATCGCCGATGAAACGGCTCGGTCTATGGGCACGGCTACGGTTGATTTCATTAAGCACGGCATGGCGGAAATTACTTTTAAAATCACGCAGCGGTACGACACAACAACGGCGTTTGTGCGTGGATTTACGCAAACGGCTTACGCTATGGGCTTGCTTTTGGATTCCGGTATTACGGCAGGATCGGCGGCTGGCGGCACTACTTATTCCATGCTTATCGAGTTGCCGAAATGCTATTACAAGACGCAAACGCCGCAGGTCAGCGATGCCAATATAGTTACGCAGGAAATCGAGTTTGACGTTATTGCATCGAGCCAGGGCGCGGACGCTATATCTTTGAAATACAGCAACGCCACGGCGTCATATTAGGAGGACGTATGTCTGACAAACTGCTTGATCTGGATAAACTTATACAGACGGAAAAAGAGTTGGTGTTGAAGGGCAACAAATTTGTTGTTCCTGACTCTTTGAGCGTGATTGAGGTGGTGGAAATTACCGAAGCGGCGCAGAAAGTGCAAGACAAGCCGTCGCTGATTGTCGAACAACTGAAAGTTGTCTGGAAAGTGTTGTCTAAGTACAATCCGGGCAAAAAGGAATCGGACTTCACTGAAAACATTACGCTGGCCATGCTGGGGCCGCTGATGAATTTTATTATGGGCGTGCCTGCGCAGGAGGTGACCAGTCAAGCGGGAAAGGCGGAAGATTCTACGACCCTCCCCGAAGTCGAGACATAAACATTGTCCGGTGGCTGGGCGAGTTTTGCCAGGTGTTTCCCGGCTACACGCATGAAACGGTGTTGCGGATGCCGTGGAAATTGTTTACGGCGATGTGGAACAGCGCAGCGCTGAGAAGCAAAGCGGATGCCACGAGGGCGGAGATAGAGCAACGGCGGATTGAAGCAGACGCCGCGAACGTTTGGGGCAAAAGGAAGCGCAGATATGGCCGAAAAAGTTAAAGTCACATTGGAGTTTGACGGCAAGAACGTTGCGGTGCTTGGTCAAACCAACAAGCAGCTTGAAAAAATGGATAAAATTGGCCCCAAGGTCATGTCTGCTTTGAAAGTTGGCGCAGTTGCTGCAACTGCCGCAATTGTTGGGATGACTGCAATTGTAAAGAAATCTCTTGATGCTTTTGGTGAACAAGAAAAATCCGTCGCCATGCTTAATCAGGCGTTGAAAAACCAGGGAAACTTCACGCAAGCCGCAAGCCTTGATTTGCAGAGATACGCATCGCAATTACAAAAAGTAACTATTTTTGGTGACGAAACAATATTAAAGGCGCAAAGCCTTATTGCTTCTTTTGGTTTTGAGGGAGAAACATTAAAGAAGCTTACAAAGGCAACGCTTGATTTGGCCGCCGCTAAAGGGATGGATTTAACGGCTGCTGCTGATTTGGTTTCAAAAGCAGTGGGAAGCTCTACTAATGCTTTGACTCGTTATGGTGTCGAGATAGATGGCGCGGCAGGGTCTACTGCCAGAGCAGAAAGCGCAGTGAAAAATATTACTAGATTGTTTGGTGGTCAAGCGCAAGCGCAAGCGGACACATATGCAGGCGCAATTGTTCAAATGAATAATGCAATCGGCGATACCATGGAGGTTATTGGTGAGGAATTCGCCCCGGTAATTAAAGATGCTGCGTTGTTTATTAAGGATAATGTTGATGTCATTCAGGATTTTGTTCGGGTGGCCGGTAATGCTACGCGTGCGGCGGTTGATTGGTTAAAAAAATACGGCCAATTTATAGATAGCACGCGAGAAAAATTTGATGAATTTTTTGAAAAGCATCAGTTGTTTAGCGACTTTTTCCAAAAATATGTTGTCCGTGCCATGGGACTGGTTGATGCGCAGGGGCAACAAGCGCAGCAGTTTGTTGACCAGGAAATATTGCATGCGGAACAGCGCCGGGAATTGCGGGATTTGGAAGTCCAGGAAACAGCGGACGCCAATAACGCCATGACCAGCGCGATAAGAGACGCAGCAAACACACAACACCGAATTAAAGTTACCGTGTTACAAGGCGCAGTCACTGCGACAAGAACGGCGTTAAAGGATGAGCGCAAATGGTATCAAAAACACTGGGCTGAAGTTTTGGCCGGAAAACAACTAAACGCTCAGCAGATGGCCACCGCTGATCAATCGCTTGCCGATTCGTTTTCCAATCTGGCCACGCTAATGGGCAGCAAAAACCGTCAGTTGTTTGAAATTGGCAAAGCGGCGGCGATTGCCAGAGTAACGGTTAGCACTGTCATGGGCGCAATTGACGCTGTAACCTCAACAGCGGCGCTTGGTACTATTGGA
>JAQURJ010000136.1 GCA_028715705.1 Phycisphaerae bacterium
GTCGGAGAAGCGAAAAACTTCGAGGAAAAAGTTATCTTGGCGAAAATTAAAAAATGTGTAGTTTTCGATTACGTCAAGCCGGGGGATACCATAACTCTCCATGCCATAATCGATTCGCTTGCCCAGGAAGCCGCCAGCACAAGCGGGAAAATTATGCGAGGCGAAAAAATGATTGCTGAGATCGACCTGATGTTTAGCCACATTGATAAAAATCTCGGCGGAAAACAGTTCCCCGAAGAAAATTTCGTTTTCACAGATATGTTTCGCTCACTTCTTCAAGGCGTTAAAATTCAGGGAGGGCAGAGTTGATGGCCGCCGATAGAGTGGTTGTCAGCGGGTTCGGGGCGGTAACGCCTCTGGGACTCACCGCCGAAAAGACATGGCAGGGATTATGCGCTGGACAATGCGGCATAAATACCATAAAAGCCTTTGATCCGACGGGGTTCGACTGCAAACTTGCTGGAGAAGTACCTGAATTTAAAATTCGCGACTATATCCCCAAAAGTGTACGCAAGGCCGCAAAATTAATGTCACGCGATATCGAACTGTCGATTATCGCTTCACTTGAAGCCATAAAATCCGCCGGTCTGATTACAAAAGGTATCGATGAATCGGCTGTAAATATCGACTCGACCAGAATAGCTATAAACTTCGCAGCCGGACTGATAAGCTGTGACCTGCTTGAGATCGCCCCCGCCGTTGCACAGAGCCTAAATGGCGATGGCAGCTTCGATATGCATAAATGGGGAAAACAGGGTATAGAATTTGTCACCCCTCTCTGGCTCTTAAAATATCTGCCAAATATGCTAGCTTGCCACGTTGGAATCATCCACGATATACAAGGCCCCAGCAATACCATCACCTGCGCCGAGGCTGGCAGTCACATCGCCATCATTGAAGCATCCCAGCAAATACAGCGAGGTTCCGCCGATATCGCATTGGCAGGCGGCGCGGAAGGGAAAGTCAATCCAATTATTATGATTCGACAGAACCTCTTGAAAAGAAGCTCTGTAAAATATAATGACAAACCGGATCAGGCGTGTCGTCCTTTCGATAAAGATGCCTGCGGCTGTGTCTTCGGCGAAGGAGCCGCCGTATTGGTTCTCGAATCACTTCAAAACGCCCAAAAACGCTGTGCGAAAATTTATGCCGAAATCGTAGGTACTGGCCAGAGCAATAACATAAACAGTAAATATGAGAATCTCGAAGCCGATGGGCAAGGCATTCGCATAGCTATCGAAAAAGCTCTATCTGCCGCAAAGATTACCCCTGACCAGCTTGACCTTGTAATACCTCATGGAACAGGCATACCGCAGGATGATGCGGCTGAATCGAAAGCTCTCGAAATGGTTCTAAAAGACGCTGTGAAAAATGTCCCTGTCTGGTCAACAAAGAGCATGCTCAGCAATACGGGCGCGGCCAGCGGAAACGTCGATATCGCAGCCGCTTTATGTGCCATGAGAGATAACTTAATTCCAGCTGCGAAAAATTGTCCTCAAAAAGCTGATTGGTGCAATCTGAATATTCCCCAACAGACGATTAAAAAAGACGTTCGCAATGTGCTGGTATGCAGCTATACCTACGGCGGACAAACAGCCGCGATTGTTCTTAAAAAACTTGATAGCATCCCTGTCATTCCGAACGAATGTGAGGAATCTGCATGACTGATGATAACAATAAAACGAGAGTTGTAATAACCGGACTTGGCATCGTTTGCCCCTTGGGACATAATGTTGAGCAGGTCTGGCAGAATATACTCGCAGGAAAAAGCGGCGTTGACAAGACTACTATTTTTGACGCATCGACTTTCCCGACCACCTTTAGTGCCGAGGTTAAAAATTTCGACCTCTCAAAACATATTTCCAAACCCCAACTTCACAAACACAGTGCTCGCGGCTCAGCCTTCGTTTTAGGCGCAACCGCTCAGGCATGTCGTCAGGCTGGCATAGACATCGAAACCGATGCGCCGACCGACGGCATCGACCGAACAAAACTGGGCATTTACCTCGGAGCCGGTGAAGGCTCGGTGGATAATGATATTTTCTTTTCCGCGATAGCTCAAGGCTGGAATAATGCTGAGAATAAAATGGACTGGGAAAAATGGGCAAAAGTTTCTTATTCGCGGATGGATCCGATGCATGAACTGGAACAGGAACCTAACATACCAGCAGCCCATCTTGCCATGCTCACAGGGGCACGCGGCCCGACAAGAAACTGCCTGACTGCATGTGCCGCAAGTACCCAGGCGCTAGGCGAAGCCTCTATGCTTATTCGCAGAGGCGACGCTGATATCGTTATCGCCGGGGGCGCTCATTCCATGATACATCCATTAGGGGTCACCGGCTTTAACCGCTTGACAGCCCTTTCAACAAGAAACGACAGCCCACAAACCGCTTCGCGTCCGTTCTCCGCCACAAGAGACGGCTTTGTCATCGGCGAAGGAGCAGCAATACTAATTCTCGAAAGCCTCGAATCGGCCAAAAAACGCGGTGCAAAAATACTTGCCGAATTGGCTGGTTTCGGCAGCACCAGCGATGCCTTCAGAGTTACCGATATGCACGAAGACGCCCGCGGAGCGATACAGGCTATGAAAGCCGCTATTGTAGATGCTGGTTTATCAATTGACGATATAGATTATGTCAATACTCACGGTACAAGCACCGCTGAAAATGATGCCATCGAGACCAAAGCAATAAAAGCGATCTTCGGCAATAGGGAAAAGAAAATATGTGCCAGCAGCATCAAAAGCATAATGGGGCATCTGATTGGAGCAGCCGGAGCAGCCGAAATCGTCACATGCGTTATGGCTATCAGGGACAATATAATTCCGCCAACTTTTAACTTAAACGATCCTGATCCCGAACTCGACCTTGACTACGTCCCCAACAAACCCCGCAAAGCAAAACTGAATAATATTATGAAAGAATCCTTCGGCTTTGGTGGACAAAATAATGTCGTTATCATAAAGCGATATGAAAGCTAAAAAACTATGATTGATATTAAACAGATTCGCGAAAACCCGGAAATCTTCAAAACCGCCTGCAAAGTAAAAAAAATATCCGCCGATATCGACCGGCTTCTCAAAGTCGATTCGCAGCTTCTCGATGCCAAAAAACAATTACAGGATATCAGCACAGAAAAAAACAGCATCGGTAAAAGCATCCCTAAATTGACCGGCGATGAAAAGCAAAGATCGCTTGGCAAGCTATCCGAACTCAAGGAGCAGGAATCTCAACTTGCTGAGCAGGTAAAGAAATTGCAGCCGCAGTACGACACTATTATGCAGCAGGTACCCCAACCGCCAGACCCAGATGTCCCCGTCGGCGAAGACGACACAGAAAATGTCGAAATGCGACGGGAAGGCGAAATACGCCAATTCGATTTTGAACCCAAGGACCACATCCAGTTAGGGCTGGCTCTCGATATAATTGATGTCGAGCGCGGCGTCAAACTTGCTGGTTCACGAAATTATTTCCTCAAAGGCGATGGTGCCCTGCTTCACTGGGCAATTCTTCGCTTCTCGGTGGATTATATGGTTAGCCGCGGATACACCCCAATGTCAGTGCCGCTTTTGATGAAGGATGAAGCCATGCGAGGGACAGGCTATTTCCCCGGCTCAGAAGAACAGACCTACCAGATGGAACGCGATGAACTGAGCCTTGTCGGAACTGCTGAAGTACCCGTTACCGCTTACTACATGGGCGAAATTCTTACCGAAGAAGACCTGCCCAAAAAATACGTTGCCATGTCGAGCTGCTTTCGCCGCGAAGCCGGTGCAGCCGGAAAAGACACCTACGGCCTCTACCGAATACACCAGTTCGACAAAGTCGAGCAGGTCATAATCGGCGAAAATAGTATCGAGAAAAGCAAAGAATATCACGCCGAGATATTAGCCAACTCCGAAGCCGTAATGAAAGCACTTGGCATTCCTTACCGTGTTGTTAATGTCTGCTCCGGTGACCTCGGACGCGGCCAGGCGCAAAAATTCGACATCGAAGCGTGGATGCCTTCCCGCAAAAATTACTGCGAGACCCACAGCGCAAGCCGCTTCTATGATTTCCAGGCGCGCCGCATGAACCTTCGCTATAAAGAGAAAGAAACCAAAAAAAACACCTTCTGCCACACGCTCAACAACA
>JAQURJ010000137.1 GCA_028715705.1 Phycisphaerae bacterium
TGATATGCGCGACGACAAGGCGGCTGTCTATCGTCTTGGTTTTTACAAGATTATGAAATATATGCAGCAGGGCGACCGAATCGGCTCCGCCCGAAACAGCCAGCACGATATTCCTGTTCGTCAGCGGCATGTCGTTTTGCCGTATGAACTGAACGATATTTTTTTCGATTTTCTGTGCCATAAAAAAGGCCGCAGATTCCTGCGGCCCTGTAATAAGATTCTAATCTTTAATCTCTATTTTTCCTGCAAACTATTGCCCATTCCTGTCAGGTCTTTAATCCTCCTGTTGACGTAAACGGTCTGGTCGCCGTTGAGTTTTTCTTTCGCGAGCGCCTCACGGTAGAGTTCAAGGGCTTCGTCTCGCCGCGCCATCTGAGAATCAAGTATTCTGGCAGCTTTGTATCTGGCTGGCACAGTAGTTTCTGGATTCCACTGATATGCCCGCTGATAGTAGATCAGGGCAATGGCGTAATCCTTGAAGTATTCGAATATACCGGCTGCGCGATATGCGGCGTCGTCGATTTTGTCGCTGGATGGATGCTTGCGGATGAGCTTATCATATTTGGCAAGCGACAGCCGCAGCAGTTCCTCATCTACATAGACCAGCAGGCTCTTGGCCTCTTTTTCGGTGCGATAGGCATCGTCGTACATGTAATTGGCTTCTAAAATGTCTTCGGTAGCCTTCAGCTCCGGGCCAGCGATGACGGCCTCGATGATGTATTTATACTGCGGAATGTCGTTGAGGGCGGAAAGCTCCTTCTGTGCCCAGGATAGCTTCATATTGTTGCCGGTACTGTTGTAGTATCCTACAAGGGTCTGGAGCGATTCGCGGTATGCCCGGCGGTTGACAGCCATCTGCTCGATAAGGTCCGCTTCGCCCATATCAGGGGTAATCTCGATCTGAGCCGGTGCCTGCTTTGGGATCAGCAGAAGCTGCGATTCGCCGCTGTTAGGCGTTTTACAGCCGGTAATTACGTTCAGAAGTGCCAGAACCAATACTATTTTTATCATCCTTGCCATAATTGTCTCCTTTCAAATGGTTTCGCTATTTTAGCGATAGCCCCGCAATAATTTTATTGTCTGGTTTGATGTTAAAGTAAAATCAATTTTTCCCCCCAAGTCAAGTGCATTTCGACAAAAATATCAAACACAACAAATTACCTATATTAACAGAGATTTAATCGTAAAGAACGCAAAGGACGCAGAGATTAGAGATAGTTATAGCAGTAAGGACAAAACATCAGGAAGTGGCAATAGGGTTCAGGGTAGAGGGTATAGAAAACAGCCGAGCGGCTGGGGGTAAATCCGAAACGCGAATATCGAAATTCTCCGCAGGACACCTTACGGTGGAAACAAGTCCAAATGCCAAAATTCAAATGAAAAGTGCTTCTATTTCTTCAAATTTAAAAAAATTTCGAGAAAAATTATTTATCATTATCGGGTTTAAGTAAGAGGGATTGTTGAATCTGGTTAAGATGCCGGATTGAACCTGGAAAGAATGGGAACAGTGGGGAGGTTTTATGTGTTGGGCGTTATTGCCTATATTAACCGCTGGTATATTGCCGCGGTTTCTGGTCTCCGAAAATGTTGAAGATTAAAAATAGAATCTGTCGATATATTATACAGAAAAAAAAGATGGCTCTGAGAAATGACCAATACGGCCATAATTAATCTTAGGCTGTAATGTCCATGTTTGGTATGGCACACAAGGCAGAGCGAAATCAGGACATAGCGGCAAACAGATTAAAAGGCGAAAAGGCAAGAGCCATATCTACCCTGTAAGGCAGAAGACAAGTATTTCAAAAAAACTTAAAAGCTAAAATTAATGAAATACGCTTGTCCCGCTTGTACAGGGTTTTTTTTATTCATAATCCCCGCGGCAAAACCGAGGTAGGCGGCTTTGCCGCCGCTTTTCTGCGGATTCCCCACATACGTTCGGAATGACTGACGTCGTTTTTCATAATCTTAGCAAAAGGAAAATCAGCTCAGCCGAAGAGTTCGCCGAATTTGTGTCCGATGTCGTCGCAGCGGCAGAGGGTTTCGCCAATCAAAATCGCGCGGACGCCGATCTGTATCATCTTCTCCACGTCGGCTCGTGTTTTAATTCCGCTTTCGGTGACAAGGTCACCCTTGCCGTCCATAAGTTCGGCCAGACGGCTGGTCGTGTTCAAGTCAACTTTCATTGTGGTCAGGTCGCGGTTATTGATGCCCAGCACGTTGGAACCTTTTTTGGGAAAGCCCAGCAGGCTTCGCACCTCAAGCAGTTTTTCCATCGAATGCACTTCAAGCAGAACCGTCAGCGTAAGTTCAGATGCGGCTATCATCAGGTCCATCAACAAGCCCGACGGGAGTGCCTCGGCTATGAGCAGTATCGCGTCGGCTCCGGCTGCGCGGGATTCATAGACCTGCCACGGGTCTATAATGAAATCCTTTCGCAGGATGGGTATATCAACGGCGTCTTTTACCTCGGCGATATAATCGAGGCTGCCCTGAAAGTATTTTTCGTCGGTCAGGACGCTGATAGCGTCAGCTCCGCATTTCGCATAAGTTAGAGCTATGTGCAGCGCATCGAAATCTGGCCGAATAATCCCAGCCGACGGCGAGGCCTTTTTTATCTCGGCTATGACGTTTAGCCCGCGTTTGTTGGGCTTGGTGACAGCGGCGTAGAAGTTACGGCAGCGGGGCATCGAGACAATCGTTTCCTTGAAATGGTCGATGGAGGTGTGCTGTTTTTGCTGGGCGACTTCGGCTCGTTTGTGTTCGATTATCTGGTCAAGTATGTTTTGGGACACTTTAATTTGAATCTCTAAATTCTAAACAAATTCCAATTATGCAAAATACAAATTCAAAACAACCGCATGGGCAAATTCTTTGCCCATCCTACACTGGATTTCCGCCTTCGCGGGAATGACAAACTATTTCGACAGTTCGACGAAGGCCATTCTAAGCTGGCTTAGCGTATTGGTCAGGGCGGTGCTTTCCTGCTCGGTTAGGCTGCCTTTGGTTTTTTCCTCAAGTGTTTCGAGCATATCTATGCTGTACTTTGCCATCTCGAGGTCCGGCTCGCGCTCGTCCTGTTCATTGACCTTTATCACACCCATGGCATAGAATGCCTGCGTTGCGAGCATACTGATAAGAGCTGCGAAATCGCCCTTGGGCAGCCGCCCTTCACGCTTGGGCTGCTTTTTGATTTCTTCCTTTTCCTTTTGTTCCTGCTCGGCGAGGACTTCCTTGTCGTGCTTTGCCTGCTCTTTCCAGTCTTCGTCGATAATGATTTTTTTTTCTTCTTTGTCAGCCATGTCTGTCTCCACAATTTGTATTTCTATATTCTTAAAGACTCTTAGCCACAGAGAACCCAGAGAAAAAAGTATTTAAACGCTGATACCTCGACAGACTCAGTACAGGTTTCGCTGATTACGCAGATTATAAAAAAATCAGTGTTAATCCGTGTCTAAAATACCTGTGTGAATCTGTGCCTTTTTTCATTATTTAAGGTTCTAATTTTTTATCTGTATTTTTTCATTTCTCTGTCAACGTCACGTTTCTGCTGGCGGTCTGAGATCGTTGCGCGTTTGTCGTACTGGCGTTTTCCTTTTGCAAGGGCGACCTCGACTTTGGCCAGGCCTCGGCTATTAAAATAAACGCGAAGGGGTACAAAAGTAAAGCCCCTTTGGTCAAGTTTTGTGCGTATTTTGCGAAGTTCCTGCTTGTGCATGAGCAGTTTTCGCTTGCGGAGCGGGTCGTGCTGATCGTGGGTGGCCTTTTCGTAAGGGGCGATATTGGCCCCGATAAGCCAGCACTCATCGCCCTGAATTCTGGCATAAGAGCCGGAAAGATCGGCATGGGACAATCGCAGGCTTTTAACCTCCGAGCCGCGCAGCTCAATGCCCGCTTCGTACTTTTCCACGAGTTCGAAGTTGAAAAAGGCCTTTTTATTGACGGCTACATTGCCGGTCGAGTTACTTTTTTTCTTTGCCGCTGACATAACCGGCTATTATGCCCCAACAGCAGCCGTTTTGCAAGCGCACGGAAACCTTTTAACTTCAGAGGCCGCGACGAACGCCGAGAAACCCCGCTTGCTATTTAATAAAGCGGATGGTCAGCGGATACTTGTA
>JAQURJ010000138.1 GCA_028715705.1 Phycisphaerae bacterium
CGCGACATTTACGGTGCATCGGCGGCTGCCGGCGTCGCTAAACTCCTGACACCCGGACCCGCAGGATTGCAAGATGTAATTACTCGTGCGGCAGGGCCTGTGGGAATGAAGGCTGAACAGTCAGACGAAGTCAAAAGACGCGATACGCTTGAAGCACGCAGCGCGGTATCGCAGGCTATGATTAGACAAATCGAACTCGATTTAACCGAAGAACAAAAGTACGCGATGGAGCTCCGGCGTATTGGCGAGGCGGAAAAAAAACGATTCGATCGAACTGAACCTTTGCTGTCAAAAAGAAGAGCGTATTATTGGCCCTTAGATCGGCTTGGGCAGGCCGACAAAATTAAAGAAATAGAGGCTTTCCGTTTATGGTGGGAGCGGACAGAGGGATCCGACCGCAGGAAAGCTTTAGGTGTCACGCCTGAAGGTCCTCCTCTTGAGGAATATATCGGCAAAGCTTACTGGTTTACAAGATTATCACAGCAGCAGCGATTTGACCTTTTGAATTCCGGCGTAACCGTGCTGGACCATAGCGTAAACTACTATCCTGTTGTCGATAATTCCGGCATCGGCGGTCCTCGGGTTGGGAGGGATTTGCCGTAATGGCCACAGCACTAACTACTATATTCGGCAGCGAGCTCTGCGTAACGGCGCAGCCGCAAATTGTCCATCGTCAATACACAGGATTCCCCGGAGCTAACGGCCTTACGAGTATCCATCTCGGTACTCGCGGCAGGCAGATATTTATCGCCGGAAGACTGCGGGCTTCAGGCAGCAATTATAGTAACGCTCGGCAGAATCTCGTAAAAAAAATTGCAGATATCGATGCTCTTCGCCAGCTCGATCAAGATGTCGCAACCTATACATATCAGGGCGAAGCATACTACGACTGCTCACTTGATACGTTCGAACTATTACGGGACCAGTTCGGTAAGGCGATACATTATAAATCTAACAAGGAATGCTTTTGTGATTTTGTTGCAGCAATAACCAGTCAAAGATGAAAGCTGATGCAAAAAAACTTGCTCGGACGGCACAGCAGCCGATAGTCGAAGTTAAGCCTGCTTCAGGTTCGCCGCCTTCTTATCCATCCACATGGAAGCCGCTGTGGGACGCGAAAGTTGATATTGTCGAAATCAACGCGGGCTCGCGGCCAAGCAAGGCTGTTATATGGTTTCCTTCATTGTACTATCATCAGCCTGCGCCACTTAAAAACGGCGACATGGTTCGGATAAGGACGGCTGCTCGCAGCGTGACATCGCAGACTGTAATCTTTACCGGCTTTGTTACCTCGAATTACGCAGAATTTTTTGGCAGCCGGCAAGACTCACAGGGCTACGAACGTAATGCGGTAGTGGCTCTGGATTTTCGCTGGCTGCTCAACAAAACGAACATTGTTTTTGGGCAGGTTGTTCGCGGCCCTGACGACTATGACGGCTACGGCACTACCTCGCAAATCCCAATAATCGACAGCTATACATGGCTCAGCGGCCGGAGGGCAATCTTTAATGAGAACGGATACCCAAATCGTGACGCAGAGGAACTGCAGTTAACTAATCCGTATAACACGAAAGCTTTATACGAGATTCCAATATGGGCCGCCGCTTCAAATAAAACCGAAACTTCTGCGGTAAAGTACTGGAATGTTAGGCAGATGGTTCGAGCTATACTAAGTCCGCTATATAACTGGTCTTTTACTGTTTTTTCGTGGCTTGATGTCGGGGGATTTTACGGCCTTGCCCATGAGGACTGGGATAAAGTCTTGCACCATATATGCATTGACGGCCTCAATGCCATAGAGGCACTTGAATTGATATGCCACCAAATAGGCTGGTCTTTCCGCCAAGCCGACATCGTAGACCCCGGGTCGCCGTGGTTCGATTTTTACAAGGTTGGCCGAGCCGCCGGATACCGCCGCACCATACAGCAGTCGACGATATTACATCAACTTTATTCTCCAAAGCCGAATGAACACATACGCAATGCTGTCGCGAGAGGCGAGAAAATGGTTCATGCCGGCAGTTTCAGCAAAGACATCTCTTCGCTAATTAATGAGCCTTGGAGTTTAGGGTTTCCGGATAGATTCGAGTTTACAGCCGAGCTTGTCCCTGCATGGTTAGATACAGACTTCGAACCACAGACAGGAGAAGATTGTTTTTTAACACAAGTTCAGCTGCAGGCATTAGAAGACCCTAATACTAAAGACTTTTATAAATATTACCATGCACAAGGCAGTGCATTCAAGCGCCCAGTCGGTCGCAAGTGGGCTCTAAACGAAGCAGGTGATTATTCTAATGAGCCTTATGGGCGAGGCTCGCCGTTTGCGTTCGAATCAGTAATACCTGAGCGGTATCTAATCCAAACAACTGCAAGTATTAATCGCGGGCGGTTCGAAAAAAAGATTAAACGGCTATATGCTCCTTATCGCAGACAGCTGTTGAGTTGTTTGAGTCTCGATAAGGACTCGCTGAATAGTTTAGGTATACACGTGCAATTCAGCTTCGACTCGGGTCAGACGTGGCAGGTAATCCCTGCTCGCATTAGCTCGCTGCCGGACGAAGCCGGTTTGTACATCGAAGAAGAAAATCTTGCTGAAATGCTCGACCCGCAATTAAGAACTATATCAGGTGGGCCATTAAATGATGTCGAGCTAAATTATTACACAAGCATAGCAGACGATAAACTGAACACACGGTCTTTCACGGACAAGCAATGGCGAACCAGAGTCCGCATCACTGCGTCCGTACAGCTGGACCAGCGGTTAGTAATTGCCAGTCGCAGAGTATCAACAAGCGGCTCGCTGTTTGAGCAGCGAGCTGTGTATGATTTTAGCAATAAGCACGGGTTGGCATATCGTTGCCCAAGTAGTATCTTTATGGGGCCGGCCGCGACGATGGACTCTCAGAAGACCGCACAAACCCATTTAGATGCTATCCGCGACGCCAACCAAGATATAAGCATCTGCGGCCAATTTACGCTTGACCGCCTATGGCTTGATGACAACGGTGAGCCTGTTTTTCAGATTGGTGACTGCGTAGAGCGGCTTAATGGTCGCAATTACAGCTTAGCGGCGAACTTTGCCGGCCCGCCGATCTATCCGGAAATCGTGCAGATAGTGTATATGTTCGAGCAGCAGCAGACTAAGCTCATCACGCGTGATTTGCGTTTTGCGGAGGTGAGGCTCGTATAATGGCAAAGATAATCACGATTTCGTTTGCGGTTCCTTTTGGATATCGCCCCGGCGATTACGCTGTTCTATACAGCAACGCCGGCGACGGCGACATCGACTGGGACAATCCCGCATCCGAACATCTTCCGTTATTCCCGAACGGGGCTGGCATACACGGCTGGGGCTATGCTCCTTGGGGCTATTTCTCGTGGGGTTATGCTCAAAGCCGTCTCTGTGAAGGCTGGGGCTATCTGCCATGGGGACACTTCCCTTGGGGCTACGGAACAGCGGTAATTTTTGCGAGATACAGAGCCGAGCAGTGCGGCGATTATCAATTCGCTTTTAAGTTATTCGATGAACTCGGCAATCCGCAGTCCGGCGAGTCCGGTATCGCTCAAGCCGAGGTGCATATCCCGCCG
The DNA here is from genome assembly GCA_028715705.1 of Phycisphaerae bacterium. Lineage (GTDB taxonomy): Bacteria > Planctomycetota > Phycisphaerae > Sedimentisphaerales > Anaerobacaceae > JAQURJ01. Next base: position 3,589 of record JAQURJ010000138.1, read on the forward strand.
CTGCCGGTAGCGGGTTTAGTGAAAACCTCTTACACTCCGTACTACTGCACAGTGACGGGCGATTGCATCCCTGATGTCACCGGCAATTATCTTTTAGGCGGCCAACACGAAGACAAAGACTATTACGTCCGAATTGACGGGGAGTACTATATTTATTGGGAACCCAATGATGACCGCTGGTACATCGCCAGTTTAATGCCATTCTCTCGCCCAGCCTTTCAGCGGCTTGAAGTTGACGAGTTTGGCGAATTTGAACCAGAGGGATTCAATGAAGGCTCTCCTGTGTTCGCAGACATCCCTGTTGATGCAGGCACATTAGTATTAGCTCTTTGACAACTAAATCATTAATAGACCGACGCGGCCGGACTATCGGATTAACCGGCTGCCAAAGCGGCTTGCCCCGCTGAGGCATTTTTTCGCGTCGGTTAATATTGAGAACAAAAAAACTATCGGAGAAATACGGTTGTGATATGAGAAG
>JAQURJ010000139.1 GCA_028715705.1 Phycisphaerae bacterium
ATTGCATTGGGGAAACGCTCACCGGCCAATATTGATAAACCTATCGCCACACCAGCCTGACTGAAAAGACAGTAGCCAAGATACTTGCGGACGCTTTCAGGTGAATTTGAAATTTTCCCGCCGAACCATGCACCAAACATTTTTCCGCCAGTACGTCCTATGACATAAGCTAACGCCAGAACAAGCATCCAGATTGGTAGATTGGCAAGTTCAAGTCTGGCACCAACCAAAACAAAAAAAAGAGCGTAAATTGGCGGAGCAAAAGATTCGTCGAGATTAAAGAGGCTCTGGCTTTTTCTCGGACGAAAATTCGTTATAAGGGCGCCTGCGACCATTGCCGCCAGAATGCCTTCGACTTTAAGTAAATTTGAAAGCCCCATCATCATGGCGATAAGGGCAAGGCTGAACGTAAGGACTTTTGCCTTATCCGTGACGGTTCGCAGAATAATAAGAAGTATGCCTCCAGCGGCGGCTCCGACAGCTATGCCGCCAAATATCTCCCATAGAGGGAAAAGAAAGCTCTCAAGCAGACTTTGCGAAGATCCCGTCAACGCACCGGCAATACTTGCAGCGAAACCGTAAAGAAAAAGGCTCAAACCGTCATCGAGGGCGACTATCGCCAGCACAGTACGGGTCAGTATTCCGCGAGTTTTATATTCCCAAAGGACATCTACCGTAGCGGCTGGGGCGGTCGCAGAAGATATCGCCCCGAGAAGAAGCCCCAACGCCACTGATTGTCCCCAGTTGCCTGTTAACAGTCCGCCCAACACCGAGATAAGAATGGAGACAACGACAAATGCGAATAAACCTTCGGAAAGAAGGATGATAGTGAATTGTTTTCCATATTTTTTGAATATATCAATCTTCAGTTCACCGCCGATGCGGAACCCGATAAGCCCAAGGGCGAAAAGATTCAAAGGACTAAGTGATTTTATGACTTCCTTGTTAGCGATATTTAGAAACGCCCCGCCAAGAAGTATCCCGATCGCAATATAGCCGACGACCTGCGGAATTTTAAGTTTTTGGAATATACGAGCGCCTATAGTACCTGTAAAAGCGGCTATACCCAGCATAAGCAGGATATTCATATGGTGAATAGAGTCTATTTCTGACAGTAAATAATTCATTGAACGCTCTTTTTACGCAGTTTAATATATTCCCAAGCTATCGGCATCTTTTTGTCTTGTAAGCACCTCGGTAGCCAACTGGCGGTGAACCGAACGGACATCAAGAACTCCCTCGAATTTATTTTGATCTTCGCTATCCACGACAGGCATATGATCCATATCAAGTTTATCGGCCCTTTCAAAGCCCTGTACAAGAGGCATGGCAACGGTGACAACTCCACGAAGCGGTTCCATAATATCGAGCGCAACAAGCCAATCGTTTAGTTCCGTAGTGGCGAAGGTATTTCTGATTCCTTCAAGTGTAACAGAACCGATCACTTTTTTCTCGTAATCGACAACGGCATAATAGAAACTGTCCGTCTCGCTCATTATCTTGATAACTTCGCTAAGAGGCATGCCCGCATCAATAACAGGAACGTCGGAAGCCATAACATCGCCAACTTTGTATACCTTTATTAGGTCTGCTTCAGTAACATTTAGGCCAATTTCGCCGGCTTTTTTCGCTCCGTATTTCACACCGATAGGCCCGATGATCTGAAGTATGAACGCACCTACAACAACCACCAGAAGCATTATCGAGCTTACTTCATCGGAAAACCGCGTACTGGCCATGATAAGCAGTCCTACAGCTATCCCGCCCTGCGGATACAGGCAAAAGCCAAGATAATTTTTTACGGTTTTGACAGACCTGGAATAAGCTCCGCCCCAGTAAGCTCCGAGAGTCTTGCCGATTACACTGCCGAGAACATAGCCGCAGACAAGCAGAATTATCATCGTATCGATGTTATGCACTTCGAGCCTTGCTCCGACAAGAACAAAGAACAGCACATATATAGGCGAGGCAAAACGATGAATATGAGTGAAACTCGCATGCGATCTTCTGGATTTTAGATTAATTATTACGACACCCATCGCCATAGTAGCGATAATGACATCCATGTGAAACTTTATAGAAAGACCTATCACAAGCATCGTTGCCGCAAGGCTGAAGATAAGATTTTTCTCATCATCATCAATTCTTTTCAGTATCTGATTAAGGCCAAGCCCGGCCAGAGCGCCGCCTGCAAGCGAGCCGAATATTTCGTAAAGACCCGTGCCCAAAGCCACCCAGAAACCGCTGTCTTCACCTCCCCTGCCGGTAATAACACCCGCGACACTGACGCCAATAGCATACAACACCAAAGCAAGCGCATCATCCAAAGCCACGATAGCCGTAACCATAGTGGTAATCGGCCCTCGTGTCTTGTACTCCCACAAGACATTAATAGTCGAAGCCGGATCCGTCGCCGCACAAATAGCCGCAAACACAACAGCTACCGCAAGTGAAGTCTGCCAATCTTTAAAAAAAATCATTATCGCGAACGAAACACCCCCCACCAGGAAAAACGCTGTCATACCTTCAAACATCAGGATGGTCATCACCTGGCGTCCGTATTTTATGAAGATATCGCGTTTAAGCTCCCCTCCAATCAAAAAACCGATGATACCGAGAGCGAAAAGATTAAATGTCTCAAGCAGATCAACAGTTTCAGCAGTTATAACACCCGTCACAGGCCCAAGAACTATGCCTATAGTAACGTAGCCGACTATCTGCGGAATCCTTAGCCGCTGAAATACTTTGGCCCCAACAGTGCCCACAAAAACAGCGATACCAATAAGCAGTATCAAATTGATCTCACCGCTTACGATGTGACCCTGAGCTAAAATAGCCGGTATATCACTCATTTTTCAAAATCCAATCCCAAAGAAATTCGGCACGAAAAAATCATGCAAGCATTTATTCGCTTGTGCCAGCCGAGTTTTTCTGCATTAAAACCCCACTAAGGGGCAGAAATAAAACAGTTTATGCTAAGTTTTTCATCCTCCCTTGTCAAAAGAAAATAAAATCGTTCCGGAAAAATCCGGTTTCATTTCCTGCTCATATAATATATATATTCAGTTAGTTTTTTTGAGGATATCGAAAAATGACAGGCGAACAGAATAAAAAACCGAATCAATTTCCATGGATAATCATTTTCCTCGCTGTAGCAGCAGCCGTTTGGGGGTGGCTAATATTCAAAAACCACCGGTTACCAGAAAATGTTCCGACAGCACTTGTCGAACATGAACACTCAAGCCCCGCAAATACATCCTCGCAAGGCGTTACTATAGCGGATGTTATAAAGAAAGCCCGCGGATGGTCTCCTATCGCCCAATCATGGTATGGTAAAGAGTATCCAAATATAAAATTATGGGATATTGAAGGAACAAAACACAGCCTGACCGATTACCGGGGCAAAAGTGTAATTGTTGTATTTTGGGCCACGTGGTGTCCGCCATGTAAAATGGAAATACCACATCTGATCGCCACAAAAAATCGGATGGGCGACAAACTAGCCATTTTAGCCGTTACTAATGAAGAAGATATCAGGGCAATAAAGAATTTCGTCGCCGAGATGAATATCAATTATACTGTCCTTACCACCCAAAATGTGTTTCCCGCCCCGTTCAGTTTGGTGCAATATCTGCCCAGCGCTTTTTTCATCACTCCTGAAGGCAAAATAAAGGTAGCCACAGAAGGAGTTCTCGAAATGGGCGATATAAAGGCTATTTTGAATGCCGTAGAAAAATGAGACGTCAGAAAAACAGCCGCTCAATCTTCAGAGATGCTATTACGTTTTTTCGGCTGCTATAAGGTCTTCGTAAGTTTCACGTCGGCGAATAACCTTAAAGTCAGAACCGTCAACAAGCACTTCGGCAACTCTTGTTCTGGCGTTGTAGTTGCTGCTCATTGTAAAGCCGTACGCTCCAGTTGTGAATATGCAGATAAGGTCATCGCGGCTGACCGGAGGGATAGCTCTTTGCTTTGCGAAAAAGTCCGCGCCTTCGCAAATCGG
>JAQURJ010000140.1 GCA_028715705.1 Phycisphaerae bacterium
AAAGGCGCGGCTTGACCGTGAGCTGGATGTTATCGAGTCGAAGGGGTTCGCGAGCTATTTTCTTATCGTATGGGATTTTTGCAATTTCGCACACGAGAACGGTATTCCGGTGGGTGCGAGGGGCAGCGGTGTCGGGACACTTGTTGGGTATTGTCTGGGGCTGTGCAATGTTGACCCGATAAAGTATGACCTGCTGTTCGAGCGGTTTATGGACCCGGAGCGTAACGAGATGCCCGATATAGATATTGATATCTGCCAGGCCAATCGTCAGCGGGTTATCGAATACGTCCGCAATAAATACGGTCACGTGGCGCAGATAATAACTTACGGAACGATGAAGGCGCGAGCGGTAATCCGTGACATCTGCCGTGTGATGAGGGTTCCGCTATCGGAGGCTGACCGGCTGGCAAAGCTTGTGCCGGAAACGCTTGGCATTACTCTTGATAAGGCGATCAAGACCGAGCCGGAACTGAAAGATGCGTATGAGGCTAATGAGTTGACTCGCCGGGTGATAGACATCTGCAAGAAACTGGAAGGTCTTGCGCGGCACGCGTCGGTTCACGCGGCAGGGGTGGTGATAGCCGAACAGCCGCTGACAAACTATGTGCCGCTGTATCAGCCGGCGGGGACGAGTGACATTGTAACTCAGTTCGACGGGCCGACGGTGGAGAAGGTCGGTTTGTTGAAGATGGATTTTCTCGGTCTAAAGACGCTTAGCGTTTTGGAGCTTGCTAAAAAGCACGTCAAAGAGCTGCACGGCAAGGATATCGACCTTGAAAAATTGGATTATGCCGACCCGAAGGTGTTTGAGATATTCGCGAAGGGATTGACCAAAGGCGTTTTCCAGTTTGAATCGGGAGGAATGGCGGATCTGTTGATGAAGATGCGGCCTGACCGAATCGAAGACCTGATAGCGGCGAACGCTCTTTACAGGCCCGGCCCGATGACGCTTATTCCCGATTATATTGCAAGAAAACATGGGGAGAAGTGGGATGTGCCTCACGATATAATGCGTGAGGTGCTCGCTGAAACGTTCGGGATAATGATCTATCAGGAGCAGGTGATGCGCATCTGCAACCGGCTTGGTGACATTCCGCTGCGCGAGGCTTACGCGATGATCAAGGCCATCAGCAAAAAGAAGCTGAAGGTTATCGCCAAGGGACGCGAGCAGTTTATAGAGGGCTGCGGCAAGAAGGGATTGAAGAAGGAAAACGCTGAAGAGGTATTCGAGCTTATCGAACGTTTTGCCGGATATGGGTTTAACAAAAGTCACTCGACCCGCTACGCCTTTATAGCTTATCAGACAGCGTATATGAAAGCACACTATCCCGTTGAATTTATGGCGGCGCTGTTGACTTATGATATGGGTGTCACTGACAAGGTCGTAGATTATATCGGCGAATGCAGGTCTATGGGGATAGACGTGCTGCCGCCGGATGTTAATGAGAGCAGCGTCGTTTTTACACCTATTTATAAAAGGCACGGCGATGAGAAAATCGGCGTTATACGGTTCGGGCTTAGCGCGGTGAAGGGGGTTGGCGAAAAAGCGGTCGAGCAGATAATAGAGGCGCAAAAGAAAATAGGCAAGTTCGAAAGCCTGTTCCATTTCTGCGAAAATGTCGATGTTCGCGCGGCCAACAAGCAGACGATGGAGGCTCTTATCAAGGCGGGCGCATTCGACCGGCTGGGCGGCAACCGTGCACAGATGATGGCGGGGCTTGAGGCGGCGATGCAGAACGGAAGTGAAATTCAGGTTGATAGGAATAACGGACAGATGAACTTTTTCGGTTCGGCAGCGGCTGTCGATTATTCCAAAGACCATCAGAAATTGCCCGCAATAGAGCCGTGGCCGGAGGCGCAGATGTTGGCATTCGAGAAGCAGGTGCTGGGATTCTATGTCACGCATAATCCGCTAAGTCACCATGCCGAGGAGATAAGCGCGTATTCGACGACGGACAGTTCACGGCTTGCCGAGTGCGGGCAGGATAAGGAAATAACTATCGGCGGAATGATAACGAAGATTCGCTATCATATTACTAAGAACGGCAGGAATGCCGGTTCGAAGATGGCGGTGTTTGTGCTTGAGGATTTGCAGGGGTCAGCGGAGGCGGTGCTGTTCCCGAAGACGCTGAATAACTTTGCCGACCTTCTTGTCGAGGACAAGATAGTGTTTGTAAAAGGCAAAGTCGATACCAAGCGTGAAAAGCCTAATATTTTCGTCGAGGATTTGATACCGATTGACGATGTTACCGACCGGCTGGCGGCGAGAGTGAAACTGCGGTTCGATTCGCGCGAGATGAACGCCGAAAAGATAAAGATGGTCAGGAGTTTATGCGAAAGGAATCGCGGCAGAAGCGCGATAGATATTGTTGTTGTTACTCCGCACGGCAGACTTGCAGCCGACGCAGATTCGAAATTTAACGTAAACCCTAACGTAGCGTTCTGCAAGGGAGTGAAACATCTTATCGGGGCGGAGAATTTTAAGCTATGCCAAAAGTAAAGCAAAAATAAAATAGCAAAAATCAAAATAACAATGTAAAAAATAAAAAAGATATTGCCGATTTGTCATTCCCGCTTTCGCGGGAATCAGGGCTGTTCGGCTGTTAAAACTACGAACTAAAAACTATGAACTACGAACTAAAAGGCAAATTTATAGTTCTGGATGGGCCGGACGGCTGCGGCAAGAGTACACAGGCAAAGCTGCTTGCCGAATGGATAAACCAGCAGGGCATAGAAACGTCGCAGTTCCGCGACCCGGGTACGACGGCTATCGGCGAACAGATACGGCATATACTGCTAAATCCTGAACATGCCGCTATGTGCACCCGGACCGAGCTATTATTGTATATGGCTGCACGGGCTCAAGTTTGGGTCGAGTGTATAAAGCCGGCGATGGAAGCAGGCAAATGCGTTATTTTGGATAGGTGGGTGTCGAGCACATGCGCGTATCAGGGATTTGCGGGCGGGTTCGGGGTCGATAACGTGATAAAAATAGCAGCCGATTGCCTTGAGCGGACGTGGCCGGATATGACGATAATTCTCGATGTTGATTTGCAAACAGCCGCCCCTCGAATGAAGGCTACTCTTGACCGGATGGAGCAAAAAGGAGTCGATTATCACGCCAAAGTACGTCAGGGCTTTTTATCCCTCGCCGATAAACAAAAAAATATCTTCATCCTCGATGCCTCAGCCGATATTGATAGCGTTCATAAAAAGGTTGTTAAATTGGTTGAATCAGGTAGGGTTGCTGTTTGACGGATGTTGTAGGAAAATGAGGCAAATCATATATGGCTACGACCCATCTACCACAAGACTTCAAAGAGTTCTTGAAATTACTTAACGCACACAGCATTGAGTATCTGCGGATTTAGAACACCTTTCTTAAGCGAATTATCAAAGATTCACCGGTGTTTACACGGGCGGTAAATTCCGTATAATCAGGTGATGAATTTAAGAGAAATTTATTGTCAGGATAATGCTATTTCGCTGTTGCAGCGGGCGTACTCGTCGGCGCGGGTTCCGCATGCCTATGTATTTGCTGGGCGCGATGGGATCGGCAAGCTCACTACGGCGAAGGCATGGGCGAAGATGCTGCTGTGCGAGGAGACAGGGGATAGGGTAGAGGGTTTAGTAGATAGCTGTGGGGAGTGCAAATCGTGTAAGCTGTTCGAGTCGGATTCGCATCCTGATTTTAATCTTATATATAAGGAACTGCGGGAGTTTACCAAGGACGGCAAGGGCAAGGCTGCTCCGGTGGAGATGCCGATAGACGTAATCAGGGAATTTCTAATAGAGAAGGTATCGAACCGGCCAACGGAATCGGCGAGGCGGGTCTTTATCGTTACCGAGGCCGAGAAGCTTAACCCCGCGTCGCAGAACGCTCTTTTGAAGGTTCTTGAAGAGCCGCCGGCGTACTGCTCGATAATCCTGATTTGTACGCG
>JAQURJ010000141.1 GCA_028715705.1 Phycisphaerae bacterium
GAACGAAGTGAAGCAATATCTATACCTTAGATTGCCACCCCGATTACATCAAGGACAGGCGACGTAACCTAAAGGTCACCATGACCTGATCGTCGCTTCGTAATTACACCATTTAATATCTATAAATTCGGCAGACAGCGGGCGCAGACTGTCGGATGCTTCGCGTCCGATCCGACGGATTCTTCATAAATCCAGCAGCGTTCGCATTTACTGCCACGTGCTTTTTCGACGCCGACGATGAGTCCTTCGATCTCCGCGCTTTTGAAAGGTGCAGCGATATCTTTCTCCTCGGCCAACTGCAACTGCGAAACAATCAGCAGTGCTCTTAAATCTTCGAGATGCGTGGCAAATAAAGCTCGCAATTTCTCCGGCGCCGCAATCGTGATGCGTGCATCCAGCGAATGTCCGATTGTTTTTTCCTTGCGTGCCTGCTCGACAGCTTTGGCAATTTCGCTCTTGGCGTCAATCATTGTCTTCCAGCGATCGCCCAGCTCCGCATTAAAGTATTTATCATCAACCTTTGGAAACTGAGTCAGATGAATGCTTTCTTCTTTTTTATTCCAGAAAGGCATTGCCGACCAGACGTCTTCGGATGTAAAGGTCAGAATCGGCGCAAGCAATCTGGTCATAGCATCCAGAATGATGAACATCGTGGTCTGACCGGAACGGCGCACAGTTGAGGCAGCCTTGTTGGTGTAAAGCCTGTCCTTTAAAACATCGAGATAAAGGGCGCTCAGATCAACGGTGCAATAATTATACAGGGTGTAGAAAACAACATGGAACTGAAAGCGTTCATATGCTTCAGTCACACGTTTGATAACCTCCTGCAGACGATGCAGAGCCCATCTATCCATCTCCATCATCTGTTCATAGGGAACGGCATCTTTATCCACATTAAAATCATAGAGATTACCCAAAATAAAACGGCTGGTGTTGCGAATCCGCCGGTATGCCTCCATCAGGCGTTTGAGAATTTCATCAGAAATTCTGATATCGTCAGTATAATCTTCAGCCGCTACCCACAGGCGCAGAATTTCCGCACCATATTTGTCAATCGCCTCTTCCGCTCCGATGACATTGCCGACTGATTTGGACATCTTTTTGCCATCGCCATCCACGACAAAGCCGTGTGTCAGAACGCTTTTGTAAGGTGCCCTTCCGCGTGTGCCCACACTCTCCAGGAGTGAAGAATGAAACCATCCGCGGTGCTGATCGGAACCTTCCAGATACATATCGCAGGGCGAACTTAAATCCGGACGTTTCTCCAGCACGGCCGCGTGTGTTACGCCTGAGTCAAACCATACATCCAGAATATTTATTTCCTTCGTGAACTCCGTCGAATGACAATGCGGACAGGTCGTGTGCTTCGGCATTAAATCCTTCGGCTCCTTTTCAAACCAGACATCCGCACCGCCTTTTTCTATTAAATTAACCAGATTATCCAATATTTCTTTGGTCATCACTTCATTTTTACATTTGGCGCAATAGAAGACGGTAATCGGTACGCCCCAAAGTCTTTGGCGCGAGATGCACCAGTCAGGACGGTTTTCCACCATTCCGTAAATGCGGTCGCGTCCCCATGAGGGAATCCACTTGACTTGATTGATGCAGGCCAGCGCTTTTTTGCGCAGGTCGTTTTTTTCCATCGAGATGAACCACTGCTCTGTGGAACGGAAGATGATGGGTTTCTTGCAGCGCCAACAGTGAGGGTATGAATGCTGCATTGGCACATGCCCCAAAAGCGCACCGACTTCGTCGAGTTTTTTAATGACATTGTCATTGGCATCGAAAACAAATTGACCGGCAAAATGTTCCACATCCTCGGTAAATTTCCCCGCATCATCCACCGGCGCGTAATTATCCAAACCGTATTCGAGGCCGATTTCATAGTCCTCCTGACCATGACCGGGCGCGATATGCACGGCACCGGTTCCCGCCTCCAACGTGACAAACGGCGCCAGAATCAAAAGACTGTTTCTTTTTACCAGCGGATGAACGCACTTCTGGCCTTCCAGAACTTCGCCCTTAAACTCGTCAAGAATCTCATAAGACTTGTTACGATAACCGAACGCGTCGAGACAGTAATCAAGCATATCCTTGGCTACAATTAAAACATCTTTATCAATTTTAACAGCTACGTAAATAAAATCATTTTTGACGGCAATAGCCAGATTAGCCGGAATCGTCCACGGTGTGGTCGTCCAGATGACCATCGATACCTTGTAGCCACTGAGTTTCGGCAGCACTTGCGCAATATCGGAAATAAAATTGAACTTCACATAAATGGATGGCGTTTGATGGTCCGCGTATTCTACTTCTGCTTCGGCCAGCGCAGTTTTACATGTAGCGCACCAGTAAACAGGTTTCTTACCCTTATAAACGCTGCCGTTTAGATAAAGCTTGCCGAATTCAGCAACGGTCGCTGCCTCGTAAGGATAGGCCATTGTTAAATAGGGATTATTCCATTCACCGAAAACACCCAGGCGTTTGAATTGCTCGCGCTGAATGCCGACATATTTTTCCGCGTAAACACGACAGGAGCGGCGCTTTTCCACCTGGGACATTGTAGCCTTCTTAGCACCAAGTTCTTTATCAACCTGATGTTCGATAGGCAGACCATGACAATCCCAGCCCGGCACATAAACGCCATCGAAACCGGCCATGTTTTTTGATTTAATAACTATATCTTTTATTATTTTATTAAGAGCAGTTCCCAAATGAATATTACCGTTGGCATAGGGAGGGCCATCGTGCAGAATATATGGTTTATTTCCTTTTAATGTTTGCCTGATTTTTCTATAAATATCAATTTCTTCCCATTTTTTCAGCATTTCCGGTTCGCGTTGCGCCAGATTAGCCTTCATCGGAAAATCGGTCTGGGGAAGATTCAACGTTTGTTTGTAATCCATTTTCTGTTACTCCTTACACCTTAAAAAAATAGCGGTTTAACCGCGAAAATTGTGCCATTTCTTAATGAAAAGTATACAGGATTTTAAGTCAATATGAATGGAATCCTGCTTATTTTAATATAAAAATGCCAAAACCCTGCTAGATTCCGTTGCAGTGCACTATCATATAACTTAGCGACTTTCAAGTGCAATACTGATAATAAATCCATTATTTATTTCGCAAACAAATACTGTTTGCACTGTAAATACAAACAGGCGCAAGAAACTCTTGATTAATAATAAAGCCTGTTTTACAAATCAATAAAACAAAAAGAAGAATATATAAAAGATGCCGGACAACAAAAAGCGAAAAGTTCAGTTAAAATACCCCTGCTTGTGGGTCTACAAAATCATCGGACCTGATGCAGATGATATGCGGCGTGCCGTAGCAGAAATTATTCGTGATCGCGCCTATAAAATTTCTCATTCACGCAGCAGCTCGGCGGCAAAATATCACTGCCTGAACGTTGAGTTATTAGTAGAAAGCGAATCCCACCGTACTGCTCTCTACCAAGATTTTAAAAACAATCCGTCGATAAAACTGATTTTATAAAATAACCGCGAGCTGTTTTTCCAAGATAAAAAGCCCCCTGTCCGGACGGACAAGAGGCTTTTTATCTTTTAACTTAAATCTTAAGCCTTAAATCTTAAATCTTTCTTACATTCCCATTCCGGGATATCCACCACCCGGAGGCATACCGGGCATTCCACCACCGGCACCCTTCTCCTCGGGCTTGTCAGCGATCATGCACTGAGTGGTAAGCATCAGACCTGAAACGCTCGCTGCGTTCTGCAAAGCAAAACGGGTAACCTTGGTTGGATCAATAACACCGGCTGAAATCATATCTTCATATTCATCGGTACGGGCATTGAAACCAAAAGCGCCTTTCTTCTCTTTTACTTTTTCGACTACGATGCTGCCTTCAAGGCCGGCATTGCAGGCGATCATTTTAATAGGCTCTTCTATTGCTTTCTTGACGATATTGACGCCAATCTGTTCGTCACCGG
>JAQURJ010000142.1 GCA_028715705.1 Phycisphaerae bacterium
CGGGTTCTACCTGTTGACCGTCGCACTGACGAAGGTAGGCGGCCCTGTCGGGGTGACGTGGGCACATGCGCTTAACTACGGGGTGTACTGGCTAGTCATGTATTTTCTTATTTACAGAAAATTAAATAAAAATAACGCTGGGTGAGGACGTTTTGACCATGAGTGGCTTGCTATCTTCAATCCGCGACATGATTTTAGCGCAAGAAGACGTTAACAAGAGTCTCGAATTGTCTGAGGTGTATGGGGCAATACTCTGGGCGGTTGATAAAGGTATTTATGACGACCCCGAGCTTGAAGACCTGTTAACCGCGCGGTGCACGGATGTATTGCCAAACAATAGTGGTCACACACCTTCAAAAGATTGTATTCATCTGATTTCTGAGCCCTATCTGATCGGTGGTCATACTCGACTGATGGAGCAGCTTTCCACGATGCACCGGGAAAAACCGGATCTGCTGATAACTCGGCAAAGTGATGAGAAAGCGATTGAGCGTACCCGCGGGTTTTTTGACACGTGTACGGTTATAGGCGCTTATACACCTCTGGAGAAAATCGCTGCAATCGTAGAATCGCTTAAATCGTACCGTCGGATTGTTTTGCATATTCATCCGGATGACATGATTTCTGTTATTGCATGCAAAATAGTGAAGAGTTTTACGCAGGCTAAGGTCTTTTTCGTCAATCACGCAGATCACGTGTTCACCTACGGCAGTTCGGTGGCGGACGTGTACTTTGAACTTAGTACATTCGGTCGACGCCGGGATATGAAGAAGACAATCAGCGGGCAGAAGTCGTTTCTGGGGATTCCGCTGACAAGTACCCTCGTCACAAAGACTCACCGCTTGCCTGGCAAACAGGATGCGTTAAATTTTTTCAGCGCAGCATCTCCATTCAAGTTTAAGCCGGTCAAGCACTATGATCTGAGACCCGCCATCCACAGAGTGCTTTCTGAATTTAAACACTCGACATTCTGGATTGTCGGCGCCAGCCCGCTTACAAATTTCTGGTGGTGGCCGTTAAAGCTCAGGTACTGGAGCCGATTCAAGATATTATCGTCTGTGCCCTACGAAAGTTATTTAAAGCTTTTAGAGTCAGCGGATTTTTACGTTGATAGTTATCCTACCCCGGGGGGAACCGCGTTTGCGGAGCAACTCTTTAAAGGCCGTCGGTGTGTTGGGCTGCGCGCCCCCGTACAAGGTTATTCGCCTGCGGATAATTTAAAAGATGAAAGTGTCGATGATTTTATTGCGAGCATTCTACATCGCCAGAACGGTAGCGAAATTATACAGTCGGTGTTGGCCGTTAATGGCTATGAGGCAGTGAAATCCCGTTATCAAGCGTGCCTGTATGACGGCGCTATGTGTGCGAATGAGATGGAGGCGTACGTCACATGGACTGGGGATATAGCCGTCTACCAGCAGGCGGGGAAAATAACCACGGCGATTCCACCGGCGGTCGTGTCTAGATTAATTGATTTTGATAAGCGTTTTTTACCGGCATTGTTTTTTGAACTCAGTGCCACACAAAAAGTTAAGGTTGCCCTCAAATTAGTTTTTTTAAAGCTTAAGAGGCAGGGTGGCAAAGAAAATAGGCCGGGTAAAGTATGAGTGCGTTAGGCCTGCGCTTTTTTTTAATAATGCTGATGCTGTCAGATTACGTTATTTTAACGCTCCACGCTCCCAGCGTTGTGGGCGCTTGGCGTGAAGGCGCCGCACTGCTTTATATTCTATTGATGGTGTTGATTGCATTTTTTTATGCAGGTACTCGCTTTTCGCTTCCGAGTAGATATAAAACGCCGTTGCTGTTGGTTTTATTCTTTTTAGTGTTCTATTGCGTGTGCGGTGATTTTACAGAGGCGTCCTTTCGGATGTTTCGATCATTTGCTATGCCGGTGCTCTTTGCATTGGCGGTGAATGCGGTGTGTATGGGGTTAACGCTTGAGACTAAGTTGCGTGTTATATTTTCTACACTGGTGGTGATGACTTTTATTTCAGGCGGGTATGCGTTGTATCAATATCAGACGATCAGTGACCCGGAGCAGTTCTGGTACTGGCCGTTGCTGTCTGAGAAAGGATTTACATTGGAGACCTATAACTCCATGAGGGACGGCAATCCCAGGATGTCCGGATTTTTTACCGGTACTCTGGAGTTTTCAGCATTTATTTTGAATACCGCACTGTTTACGCTGTGCCTGCTTGTGCAGACGATCAGGAAAAGATCTTACGATTCAAGGTTTTTGTTATATACGGTGGTCGCAATTTTTTCGACCGTGCTGATCATTTATGGATCGGTGAGAACCTCTGCTATTGGCATGATATCGGCCGTCCTCTTCCTGGCGGTGTTACAGTTGTTTCGCCGAAAGCTATTCATCAGTTTGCTAGGGTACGGTTATTTCCTGTCGGTGACGGGTTCTATATTTTTATACCTCGCGCTGGGGTATACGGAGGATCTGTCGGCTCTTGACAGGGTTCGTCAATGGTATGTGGTTCTTGGATCCCTTAACACGATGCCGCTTGGGTTGGGGTTCGGAGCGATCGGGCCGGGGCAGTTGCACTGGTTTGATTCGCTGTGGCTGAATCTTCTCGCGTCCTCGGGTTATCTGGGGGTGGCGATCATGATGGGGTTGATCTGCTTTTACAGTAAGGTCGTCGCGATCACTCAAGCGATGCGTGTTGGCGGTGATGTGTTCATGAGGGGAGTGGCCGATTACCTGGTCATCAGTTATCCATTTTTTCTGAGCAGCTTTTTTTTCCAGTCTTACACTAACAGTGTTGTGCTGTATCTTTTTGCGCTAATTATAGTGGTGGTAATGGATGAGTCTAAATATCGTGCACGCTAAGCTTTCGATATTGATTGTGCTTTATAAAAGGCATTATAAAGACTCGGCCGCTATCACGACGTTGCTGAACAACCGCGTGCGCTTTCAGGCGCACGGCATTTCTGTTGATTTTTATGTGTGGAACAATACGCCGTCTTGCTCGCCCGCATTATCGAGCGAACGTTTAACCTGGCTTGAGGGTGATAATGATGGCTTGCCACATGTCTATAATCGCGTAGCCGATATGGCCTTTACTAACGGTGCTACGCATTTCATGATTTCCGACGATGATACAGACTATGCCAGTCAGGATTATGTCGATGCACTCTCTACTGCGCTTAAATATGAGGCCACCTCAGCGCCGCACTCGTTCGGGGTTATGCTCCCTAAAATCTACTCCCGAGAAACACTGATCAGCCCAGGCCGACGCGTGTGGTTTTTCGGCCGCTTGTCCGAGCAAGTTGATAGCGGTATCAACGTCTCGGTTAACAAGCTCGCTATCAACAGTGGCGTAATATTCCACAAGTCATGCTATGAAAGAATGTCGCCGCTTTTTGATGAGCGCCTCAAGTTCTACGCGACGGACACTGCGTTTTTTGTCAGATACGAATCCTATTATTCGCACTTCTATGTACTGGACACTGTTCTACAACACGATCTTTCCGAGCATACGTCCGACAGCGCCGAGCGGGCTGTTTTTCGTTTTCAGGAAATGATCCGCGGCTTTCGAGTGATCTTTGAGCGCAGGGGGTATCTCTTTCACTGTGTGATGGAGATGTATTTGCTAGTGGCCTCGCTCAGAAAGAGTCTCTCGTATAAAAGTACAGGTTTTTTGCGTTCCTATATTTCGTCTTTTAGAGGAAAGAAATAATGCTGATCGAACTGGTTGAGTTTCTTTCTCTTAAAATAAGGAAGCGGGGTATCAAAATTGATAGACGCATTCCGGACGGTTATCTTTTAAAATTGGTTTTTTCGAAAGTGTGCATGGTTATCAATGGTTTCTTCATCTTCAGGAGACGTTCAGTCATTCTTGTGGGAAAAAATGTTACCGTGAAAGCCCGATCAATGATTACAGCGGGTAAAGGACTCATGATCGATGACGGCTGTTTTATCGACGCGTTA
>JAQURJ010000143.1 GCA_028715705.1 Phycisphaerae bacterium
CCTATCCCCTATCCCCTATCCCCTATCCCCTATCCCCTATCCCCTATCCCCTATTTTCCCCTTGACAAAGAGATAGAATTAGCCTTAAATACGCCCAAGTCGTGCGAGGGCATTGCTCGTGAGGGATTCCCCCCGGCGGAGATGTTGCAACTAAGGAAATTTGGCTCTAAAAAGTTATATGGGAATTATGATATTTGTATTTAATTAAGGAAAATATTATGACTGAATCGAATATTGAGAAAGAACTCAACGCAATCAAAATCATTACAAGTGCACTTGAAACACTGGAGAAGGCTGTACAACAGCGAGTGTTGCAGTATTCCATGCAACATTTAGGTTTGCAACTTACTCAGGCGGAGTCACCACCTTCAGTTTCCGATGATAAATCCAATCAAACTGGAGATATAACTTCATCACAAGAAAAACTATCAGATATACGCAGTTTACGCGATCAAAAACAGCCAAATAGCGATATGGAAATGGCTGCTATTGTTGCTTATTATTTAAGTGAACTTGCACCAAAAGAAATTCAAAAAGATACGATTGAAACTGAAGATATCAAAACATATTTCAAGCAAGCTGGGCATCCCTTACCAACAGGACCTCAATTTACGTTGCCAAATGCTAAAGCGGCAGGATACGTTGAAAGTGCTGGATATGGTAAATATAAGTTAAATCCCGTAGGGCATAACCTTGTTGCCCACGGTTTACCAAGAACTAAGGACAGCACACCAACATCTCCTCGAAAAAAAAGGAAAGCTAAAAAAATAGTAAAAAAGAAAACTGGCTTAAAATAGAGGTGATAAATGAGCGATGAAGATAGCAAGAGTCTTATCATCCTATTGCGTGAAAACTTGAAAAAAATAGAAACTCTTCTTAATAGATCACGAGCAAAACAAGTACAAGCAAAATCTATTGTTAAATCATCTAAAGATATAGTAAATGAATATTTTGGTGATATTCGTCCCGTTTTTCAATTAAAAGGTTTAGATAATGAAAGTCTTGGCGGGTTGGACAATTGGATGCAACAACTATTGACGCTAACTCAAAAATCTACACTAAAGTCTATATATAACCGTATAATTAAGTCTATAGGGCGGGAACTCAATGGTGTAGAAGTGGCATTAATAACTACATCTGCGGAGTCATCACATTCAACGACATTTAACCTTGATGGCAAGGAACAGAGAATAGTTGCTACACTTCAAGCGTTAATAGAATCTGCAGGATTATCTTACAAGCAAGCATGTTTAGACTTACGAGATAGTAACAGGTGCAGTTATCGTGGTGCAGCTGCCGAGCTGCGCGAAGCACTTCGTGAAACCCTGGAATACTTGGCACCAGACAAAAAGGTTACTATACAAGAAAATTTCAAGTTTGAAAAAGGCCAGACTAAACCAACTATGAAACAAAAAGTACAATTTATCCTAAAATCGCGGGGACAAACTAAAACGCAAATTGAAGTCCCGGAAAATGCTATAGCTTTAATTGAAGAAAGAGTGGGTGCCTTAGCTCGATCGATTTATAATCGATCATCTGTTTCAACACATATTTGTACATCCAAACAAGAAGTTCAACGTGTAAAGGGATATGTAGATTTAGTTCTTGGAGAACTACTTGAAATTGCATGATGATGGTTAATAATAAATAGTCCTTAAAAAAACTCTGTGGCCTCTGTGGCTATAAAGCCGTTTAGTCGAAACAGGCGAATTTAAATCCGTAAGCGTTTGTAAGTCGGTGTCCGTTTCGTTTTGGCGTCTTATCCAAATATTATAAATATTTTTAACAGCATTTCATAAGTCTTTTATTTTCAAGCAGATATCGTGAGGGAAAAATCTTTTTATCGAAAAAGTGGGAAAAGTAGTTGAAAAGTTAGGGCAGGCTAACTATAATAAAGTTAGGTGAAGCTAACTGCGGAAGGTGGGAAGGGTAAGAAAAGGTAGATTGCTTCGCTGTGCTCGCAATGACAGGTGAAAAATGGCTGAATTAAGTGATAAAAAGTTAAGTTCGTCGCTGGAAGATTATATCGAGGCGATATTTAACCTGGCTGCTGGCAATGACGGCGGTGCTGCCAGAAGCAGCGATATTGCGCAAAAATTGGGAGTTGCCAAGGCTTCTGTTACGGGCGCTTTGCGAGTTCTGAAGGACAGAGGGCTTGTAAACTACAGGCCTTATGGCGAAGTAACCCTAACGGCCAGCGGGGTTCGGGCGGCTGCGGCTGTGGCGCAGAAGCACAAGATTTTGAAATTATTTTTTATGGATGTGCTGGGGGTCGATGGCGAAACGGCACAGAAAGCGGCTTGCCGGTCGGAGCATGCTTTTGGGAACGAGTTGATAGCCCGGCTACTTTGTTTTATTGAGTTTGTGAATAAATCGGCTGGCAGTAGCGGAGGGGTGGGGGATGAATTTAAGGGTTATTGCCGCAAGAGACTTGCGAAGAACAGGGATATTGTCAATGGAAAAGCAGCAACTTAGGCCGCTGGCTTTGGTGAAGGCTGGTGAAAAAGTTCGAATAATTGATATTCAGTCGGGCCGGGAGATGAAGAGCCGTCTTGCAGCGATAGGGATGCTGCCTAACGTGGAGGTGACGGTTATGAATAACGGTCATCCGGGGCCATTTGTTGTCAATGTGTGTAACAGCCGGATGGTGCTGGGCAGGGGGATGGCGGGACGAATTTTCGTCAAATAAAAAATCAAAAATATGGAATCCACCTTCGGCGGATGCTTTTTAATATGAAGAAGATTGAGATAGCGTTGGCTGGTAATCCCAACAGCGGCAAAAGTACGGTATTTAATATGTTAAGCGGCGGCAGGCAGCATGTGGGTAACTACCCCGGCGTGACGGTTGAGAAAAAGGAGGGCAGGTTTGTTTACAGAGATTACCAAATCCTGCTGGTGGATTTGCCGGGGGCGTATAGTTTATCGGCTTATTCGACCGAGGAACTGATCGCCCGCGATTATATAATAGAACACAAGCCGGATGTCGTTGTGGATGTTATTGACGCGAGCAATGTCGAGAGGAATCTATATCTGACGACGCAGTTGATGGAGATGGATGTTCCGTTGGTGCTGGCGTTCAATATGAGCGATGTCGCCAAACAGAAGGGGCTGGTTTTTGATACGGAACAATTGTCGCGGCTTCTTGAGGCGGATATTGTTATGACGGTGGCAAGCAAAGAAAGGGGGCGAGATGAATTGCTGGACATGATTATCGCCGCTGCCGAAAAAGAAAAAAAGCCCAGAGCGCACCGAATAAATTACGGCAGTGAAATAGAGGAAGAAATCGGCAAGCTGGAGAAGGTGATAAGCGAAAACGGGTTTGTGTGGGGGCAGGGGTATCCTGTTCGGTTTGCGGCAGTCAAGCTGATTGAGCAGGATAAGGAACTGTTGGAGAAAATGGATAGCGATGATGTGCGGAAAACACTTGCCGCAAGCGCAGAGAGGATACGCGGTATATGGGGCGATGAGCCGGAAATTATCCTTGCCGACAAAAGATACGGATTCATCAGCGGGGCGTGTCAGGAGACGATAAAAAGCACAGTGGAACTGCGGCACAGTATAAGCGACATGATCGATACCGTTGTAACGCATAAGATTTTGGGTTTGCCGATATTTTTGCTGCTCATGTATGTGACTTTTATGGTTACCTTTAAGGTTGCCGAGTATCCGATGGGGTGGCTGGAGAGTTTTTTCGGGTGGTTGGGTTTAGTGATAACGCAGTTATGGCCAGCCGGAGAATTGCTTTGGCTGCGGTCGCTGCTGGTCGAAGGCGTAATAGGGGGGGTAGGGGGAGTTATTGTATTTTTGCCCAACAGATTGCTGCTTTTCGCGGCAATAGCCGTATTGGATGCCAGCGGATATATGGCGCGTGCCGCTTTTG
>JAQURJ010000144.1 GCA_028715705.1 Phycisphaerae bacterium
ACAGCTCCGCCAACACCGTAACCCTTGGGCCTAAAGAATACCTCACCAGCAAAAACCTGTTTGCCGACGGCGCAAACTGGCTCATAGATAATCCTCAAAAACCATTTAAAGCGAAGATCAAAATACGGTATAATAACAAGGGCCAATCAGGGACAGTTACTCCCTTAAACGACTCTGCCGATAGCGTCAAAGTCGAATTTGACCAGGAAGTTTCGGCTGTAACCCCGGGACAGACCGCGGTTTTTTATATCGAACAGGAAAATAAATGGCAACTGGCCGGCGGCGCATGGATTAAGGAACCGGAGATAAAAATATGAGCGGTATTATCGACATGATAAAGAAAAAAGATTATGAAGTCGAAAAGTATTACCGGCGAGGACTGGTAATTACCTCTGCTGCGCTTGGTGACTGCATTCTGATGCTGCCGATGATCAGTGTAATGAAAGAAGTCCTGGACCTTGGCCTTATGGATATGCTTTCCAATACAGATTACACAAGTTTCTATCCCGGAAGAACCGCCATTGATAAGGTCAGATCAATTAACGTTGTTGACATTCACAGGCTCTTTGTCGATGCGAAGGATTTTTGCGTAGAAGACAAGGACCCGCTCATATACGCCTTTGCAAACTATCAATGGATCGTCAGCTTCATTGGCCAGGACAACGAAAACTTTGAAAAAAATCTCATCTTCACCGTCAACTGTGCCAACAGTGCGCACATTATCACGATCCCGGTTTTAGCAAGCCCGGATTATCAGGGACACATCAGCCAGTTTTATATTGACAATTTCCTGAAACTTAACGACCTTCCGTATGAGTGCTGCTTTGACAAAAACACACCACTGATACATCCAGCCCCATCCGATACCGCTCAGGGTAAAATAATACTTAAATCTTTTGACGTGAACATTTCTAAAAAACTCCTTGCCATTCATCCCGGCAGCGGAGGAAAAGAAAAATGCTGGCCTGTTGAAAATTATATCAGCATCGCAAATGAATTTAAAAGCAGAAACATCGAGCCATTTTTCATACTGGGTCCTGTGGAATCTGAAAAATTCAGCGAAAATACAATAGCCGCCCTCCAGTCATGCTGCCAATGCATTAGCGGCTTAACAATCGATCAGGTCCAGAACATCCTTTGTTGTTCTGATGCGTTTCTCGGCAACGACAGCGGACTGGCGCACCTCTCCGCGGCAATGTCAATTCCGACCGTCACGGTCTTTGGCCCAACTGAGCCGCAGAGATATTCACCTATCGGCCCCAAAGCCTCAGCTATCACCCTGGACAAGGCGGATTTTGACAAAATCAGTCAAAAAAACCAGGATAGTCTTATTAATACCCTCGGTCAGACACTCTAACATGGACTTTGACACAGTTTTCAATATAATCAGATCAAATAATCGTTTTTGATACAAGGAAATCCAATGCAGACTAAAACGCTAAAAGAACTGGCAGAATATGTCGGAGCAACGATTCAGGGCGACCCGAACGCCGTGATAACATCTGTTGCTGCCATCGAAATAGCCAAACAAGGCCAGATCACCTTTATAAGCAACAAAAAATACATTCCGCAGCTTCACACTACAAAGGCATCGGCAGTAATTACAAATATCAAAGAGCCTTGCAGCACTAATCTGTTGATCATCGATGATCCATACTATGCATTCATGCAGATAGTTGTCCTCATGCACGGCCATCGCAAACATAAAAATTGCGGCATCAGTCCAAAAGCTTCTATTGACAAAACCGCTCGCATCGGTAAAAACTGCAACATTTATGACCACGCTTTCATCAGCGAAAATGTTACTATCGGCGATAACTGCACAATTTACCCCGGCGCTTTTGTCGGCCCCGGAACAACTGTCGGCAATGACTGCATCTTATATGCCAATGCAGTTGTTTATGATGATTGCATCGTTGGAGATCGTGTTATAATTCAGGCAGGCGGTGTTGTCGGCCAGGACGGATTCGGATTTGCAACACATAAAGGTGTACATCACAAGATCCCACAGATTGGCAAAGCTATAATCGAAGATGACGTCGAGATCGGCTCATGTGCCGTTATCGAAAGAGGAACCATCTCAGATACCGTTATCGGAAAAGGCACTAAAGTCGGCGACATGGTGGCCATTGGTCACGGCACTGTCGTTGGCCCATATTGCCTTCTCGTTCCGCAGGTTGGCATCTCCGGCTCTGCCACACTCGGTCATCACTGCGTCATTGCAGGCCAGGCCGGCATCGTCGGACACATCAAAATCGGAAACCTCGTTACGATTGGTGCCCAGGCTGGCGTCATCAACAACGTCCCCGACGGCTCAACTATCGTTGGAGCACCTGCCATTGATGCCGGACAGGCAAAGAGAGCCTATCCTCTGATTAGCACCCTGCCGGAAATGCGGAAAGCTCTTAAGAGTATCGAAAAAAGACTCAACAAATTGGAAGGCAATGAATAAATACCAATGCCGAAGAACGATCAACAAAAAGTTCTTGGATTGATTGCAGGCCAGGGAAGGCTGCCCTTTATTGTTGCTCAGGGTGCAAAAAACGCCGGCCTTAAAGTTATCTGTGCCGCTCTGGCAGACAGCGCAGAACCTCAACTTGCGGGGCTGGTCGATGAATTCTTTTATGTTCCTCTGGCAAGACCCGGCACCTGGATTCGTAAACTTCGCCGCCACGGTGTTTCAACTACTATCATGGTTGGCAGAGTTGCAAAAACGAAAATCTATACTCCCGGCCGCATCCTGAAATATCTGCCCGACTGGCGAGCCTTTCGCATCTGGTATTTTCGTCTAAGAAAAAAAGACAAACGTAACGACTCGGTCCTGTGCGCTATCGCCGATGAACTGGCAAGCGGCAAAATATATCTGGAGGATTCGACAATGTACTGCAAGGAACATCTGGCAGATGAAGGTGTAATGACAAAAACTCAGCCCAGCGCATCCGTCAAAGAGGATATTGAATTCGGCTGGGAAATCGTCAAAAAACTTGGCCAGCTTGACATAGGCCAGGCAATAGCCGTAAAGGAAAGAGACATCATCGCCGTCGAGGCCATCGAAGGCACCGCAAAGATGATTCAGCGCGCCGGACAGCTTTGTCCAAAAGGCAACTGGACACTTATAAAAACCGCAAAGCCCAATCAGGACATGAGATTCGATGTCCCCTGCATTGGTCAGGATACCATCAAAAGTCTCGCTGAAAATAAAGGTAAATGTATCGTCGTCGAAAAAGGCAAAACCATCCTCATCGATAAGCCCGAAACAATTGCCCTTGCTGACAAACTGGGCATCGCCATCGTAGGACATGGATAATGAATCATCCGAAAGATGACAACTTCAAAATAACATCTCAAAATGGCTGGACATTATTGATCGACAGCCGATTTTCCCTGCCGCAGACTATCGAGCAATTGATACCGGACTTCTCTGCCCTGCCGGATAACTTTCAAAAAGTAGATTCTTCTGTATTCGCTCAGGTTTTTAAATACTGCATAAAAAATCAAAACAGTCAATGCAGTATTTACCTTAAAAGATTCCTTGATCGCTCTCTGCTTGACAAATTAAAACATATCTTTCGCCCCTCAAGGGCACAGCGTTCCTTTACAGGTTCGATGATACTCAAAAACAATGGCTTTGATTGCCCAGAGATTATCGCCCTTGGTCTTAAAAAGAAAAACTTTATAACTTCAGATTCCTTTATTACTACCCTTGAAGTGGAAAACTCTGTCGATCTTTATAACTTTTTTCACAATTACAATAACGGTTTAAAATATAAAAGGGATTTTCTCAGGACCCTTGGCCGTATAATTGGAAAAATGCACGCCGCAGGTATTTTTCACGGCGACCTTC
>JAQURJ010000145.1 GCA_028715705.1 Phycisphaerae bacterium
GATGCTTTTTATGGAAAGCCGTAAAATCAAAGGGGCGTTATTGGCGGGTATCATTTTGTCCACGGCTTTAGCGTGGATTTGCGGCTATATAGAAAAAACCGCCGAAATTATCAGCATGCACACCGGAATCAGGGACGTGGCTTTTAAGATTGATATATGGGGTGCGATGAAGTGGAGCCTGTTCGGCAGTATCTTCAGCCTTGCGTTCATGGATATGTTCGACAGTATGGGTACGCTTGTTGCGTGCTGCCATCAAGCCGATATGGTTGACGAGGAGGGACAGGTAATCGGGCTGGAACGGCTGCTGCGTATCGACGCACTCGCGACGGTTGGAGGGGCATTGCTTGGCACGTCAACCACAACCGCGTATATCGAATCCGCGG
The DNA here is from genome assembly GCA_028715705.1 of Phycisphaerae bacterium. Classification (GTDB taxonomy): domain Bacteria; phylum Planctomycetota; class Phycisphaerae; order Sedimentisphaerales; family Anaerobacaceae; genus JAQURJ01. The sequence continues at coordinate 384 of JAQURJ010000145.1, forward strand.
CAGGTATAGAGCAAGGCGGCAGAACGGGTATAACAGCGATAGTAACAGGGCTTCTATTCCTGCTGGCTTTATTTTTCGCCCCAATTGTAACGGTTGTTCCGGAGTATGCAACGGCTGGCGCGCTGATAATGGTGGGGCTGTTTATGATGAGGGAAGTGAAACGGATTGATTTTGACAATATTCAGGAAGGTTTCCCTGCGTTTATCATCATTGTTATGATAGCTCTTAGCTACAGCATCAGCACCGGCCTTGCGTTTGGGTTCATTAGTTATGTTCTTATAATGGTAGTAACCGGACGGATTACACAGGTAAAGCCAGCAATGTGGGTAATCGCGGTTTTATCAATTTTGTTTTTGACATCAGATTACGTGGGAGTTATTTTCGGCTGTATAAAACACCTATTGATCGGGGGCTAAGAAAAAGAAAGGGGGCAAGCCATGAAATCGGTATGTGTTGTATGCGCATTCGCATTTTTATGCTTATGTGGTCATTGCAATATTATGGGGAAAGATAAGGGGGATAACAAAATGTCAATCAAGATTACCAGTTCCGCCTTCAAACGCGAAAGTATGATCCCTGCAAGATTTACCTGTGACGGAGAAGATATTTCACCGCCGCTGCAATGGGAAAATTTACCGCAGGGCACGCAAACCCTCGCAATCATAGCCGACGACCCTGATGCACCTATGGGTACTTTTGTACACTGGGTGCTTTATAATCTGCCAGCCGATGTAAATGAGCTGGCCGAAGCCGTGCCAGCCAGAGAAATGCTTGAGAACGGTGCTATACAAGGTAAGACCGATTTCGGAAGGGTCGGTTACGGCGGGCCATGTCCTCCCAGCGGCACTCACCGGTATTTCTTCAAGATATATGCTCTGGATAAAAAAGTGGATATAGTTGGCAACGCCGATAAGAGCCGGCTGATCATCGCGATGCAGGGACATATCCTTGGCCAGGGCGAATTGATGGGGAAATATAAACGGCAGAAATAAACCTTCCGGTCGTTAAAAATTCTCAAGCACAACAGCCGTGTGGATCGCTATAAGCATAAGATAGTCCAAATCGCTTAGTGTGTAATGCTCGTGACTTTTATCGTTATCCAGATAAATTACGCCAAAGCTGCCGGTCTCGGAAATAATAGGGGCTATCATTGCGGAATTTATCTTTGCCTGATAAAGATGCGGCAAGCGCGGCAGCAGCAGGAACTGACTCTTTTGCACCGCTTCCCCGATACGATCCTTCAATGCCAAATCGTTCAATGTCACCTTTGTTCCATCGTTTCTTTTGCCGCCTTCACAGACCACATTGCCGTTTACCTGCGTCTTTAACGAACACCACACATTCCATGCACTGAACTGCTGCAAGAGTAGCTTCAAAAGTGTGCTATGTATTTTTTCAGGCCCGTGCGATTTGCATATCATCTCGGTGCAAGTGACAAAATCCCGCGCTCGCTTTGCGGGAAGAGTAATAGCCGGAGCGTGCTCGGCAGTTGGCCGACGGACGATTACCTGCGGCTCAAGGCCAACTTGAGAACCAAGTGAAGTTTTCTCTAAGGTGTCATCGAGATTGATGGCGTCACCAAGCTGTTCCTCCTGCAAATTAATCTCAAGTTCAAAATCGCCAATTTTGATCTTGTCGCCCGTATTGACCGGCATTTTACGAACAGGCTGGTCGTTGAGATAGGTTTTGTTCATCGAATCGAGGTCTTCTATAAACCATTCGTTATCAGTATTTGTAAACAGGATCGCGTGATGGCGTGAAACCGCCCTGTCCGGAAGGAAAATCTGGCTGTCGGTATGACGCCCGATATGGATCGGACCTTTGACGAATGTGAACCCGTTTACCTTTTCGCCTTGCTTTCTAACGGTTAATCGCACCGTTTTACCTCCATAATATACCCATATTATGTCTTGAAACTGCAATTTTGTCAAAGCTAATCTTTATATCGCTCAAAAACATGACATACTTTACCATTAAAAACCGCGGTTTAGCCTCTTTCTGCAAAATCTTTATAGGACGTTTAGGTGAAATATTTATTCAACGGATTTCAGGGGGAAAAAGAAAAAGGCGGCGGTGGGATTCGAACCCACGAAATAACGGTTTTGCAAACCGTCGCCTTAGGCCGCTTGGCTACGCCGCCAACTTCTTATTTAGCAATATATTAGAGATATTGGCATAATTCTATTTGTCTTGAAACTACAGCCTTGACTACGAGCAAACATTTGCATACTGCCCTTTTGCTGGATAATTCAGTCAAGGTTTTCATTATGCATAAATCTCAACATGAACAAAAAACACGTTCCGACAAATTTCCGCTAACTTTACATAAAACCAGCCAGTATTGCAAGAAAATTAAAGGCAAGCTCGTAACCGGTCAGTTACTGACTGCCGGGTGGAGTGTAAAGGAATTCTATGGCACGGGCTTCCAGCCCGTAAAAAACACGGCCAAGATGGCCGTGCTGCTTTCGCCCCATCCATAACTGACCGGTTATCACAAAGCTGTTATTTTTCTTGCAAATATTCGCCCGTTAGCTATACTTTGTGGTTTTAAAACTGGTTTAATAAAGAAGTTGGAGTAAATTATGCCTTTACCCCTCGTTAAGTGGCTGCGAAGAAATAACAAAAAGCTGATGGCAGGCGTTGTCGTCGTGATTATGATCGGTTTTGTGCTCGGTTCGTACATTCAAAAGCTTCAATACCGCCAGCGAAGCGGCGCAACTGAAAAAGTCGCCCGTTTTGACGGTCGCTTTATGTATGCCAAAGAAGTGGGCGAAGCGGCTCGGGAGCTTGAGGCCCTGCGTGCGATGGGAGCGGCGGATATCCTTCGGAGCTGGCCGCTGCCTATGTTGAAAACCCCAGACATGCACCCTCTTATTCTTGCCGAGCTTTTGTTCGGCGAGAGCGGAACTTCCATCGAGATGATCGCGATGTTAAATCAGATCGTCCGCCGCAATCAGCTTGCCGTAAGCGAAAAGCAGATAGCCGATATTTATAGGAAGACAGCACCGAACCATGTTTACTGGCTGTTGCTGAAAAATGAAAGCGAAAAAGCCGGAGTAACCATTAGCCCTGAAGAAAGCGCAGCACTGTTGGCAAATATAATCCCCCAGCTTCGCCAGGGAGCTACTTACGCGAATTTTATGGGTGCGGTCGTCAGCAATACAGGAATGCCAGAAGAGCGGCTTTTGGGATTGTTTAGCCGTCTGTGGAGCGTTTTCGAATATAGCAAAATGATGTGCTCTATGGAAAATGTTACCAGCCCTCAGATGCGGCATATGGCAAGTTATCAGTACGAGGCGATGGATGTTAATATGGTCGAATTTGACAGCGATA
>JAQURJ010000146.1 GCA_028715705.1 Phycisphaerae bacterium
TTTTATGGGCCTTATATTTGCTAATCCCAGCCGCTTCCTCAAAAAGCTGACGGCGATCCATTTTTGACGCGGTAAGGAATTGGTCAACCTGCCCCTGTTCTATAAGGCTGTAAGCCCGCGTACCAACACCGGTATCCATGAACATTTCTTTGATGTCACGAAGACGGCAGATTTTGTTATTGACCAGATATTCGCTGTCACCGCTTTTATAGAGGCGGCGAGTGACCTGAACTTCATCGGCTTCGATCGGCAGCTTGCCATCCTCATTTGTTAAAACAAGGCTTACCTCTGCACAGCCCATAGGTTTTCTCGTGCTGCTGCCGCTGAAAATAACATCTGCCATATGGCCGCTGCGCAGGCTTTTGACGCTCTGTTCGCCCAAAACCCACTTCACGGCATCCATGACATTGCTTTTGCCGCAGCCGTTGGGGCCTACTATGGCCGTTATGGGGTAATTAAAGCTGAATTCTGTCTTGTCGGCAAAGCTCTTGAAGCCGTTTAGAACCACACTCTTTAGCCGCATATCACGATCCTTCTAAAACTAAAAACGCCTAATTTAACATCCCTGTTAAAAATTGTACAGCAATTATATTATCGGTCGATGTGTCCTTTTTTCTTTATATTTAGCATCACTTTGTTCCATCGTTCGGCAGGGGGCCAGCGAGAAACTCAGCGGCAATTGCATCCTTTTCTACAAGTGTTAGCAAGATCACAGCAATATCATCATAAGATAAATTCAACCCGACAGTTATGTTTCCCCGCTCATCAGTTTTGGGTTCTTCGCCCAGCGTGCGAATGACCGATGAAAGCAGGTAGGAGCTTTTGAGATTTATCACTAAGCCCGAACGGGATGGGTGTTTTCTGATAAGGGAGACATAATTTTGCTCTGGAACAGAATTTATAACAACACCACTGTCAGTTTCTATGAAAACATTAGGTTTTAACCGCAGTGATGATCCGAAAACAGCTATTCTCGGCTGCTTGCTGCGCCAGACATAAATGAGATTGCGGTTAGCCAAAGGGATTTGATCTATGAAAAAGTTGCCGGAAATTTTCTGGGTTTCGATGCTCAGATCTTCCATTTTAAGCAAGTGCTTATAGGCAGCCAGAACTATGTCAAGGTTGGCATCGCCGAGCAGATTACGTGCGAGATTTGCCGCGTCTTTGAACTGTGCGGAAACCGCGATTGCATCAAGAGCTTCGCTGCGATTTTGCGAGGCAGAATCGGTGGCTACCTGGGCAAGGATGTCATAACCCTTTTTGCTGCCGAGATTAAGGAGAGCTTTTGCCGCCTCGAGCCTGACCACTTCATCCGGCGTTGAGGCAGCGGATTCGAGTTGCGGCAAAGCCGATTTCCCGATTGTCTCAAGGGCTATCGCTGAAGCTCTGGGGTTCAGGCCGGTTTTCAGTTGTGCGGCGTGAGTTTCGATTCGCTGTATGTTTGACTGCTGATTTTCGACAAGGTAAGCGGCTTGTAGGCAAGCGGTGAAACGTTCGCGCTGGTTTTGGTATTCGTCTGGGATTTTTACGCTTATCTGGCCGGGGGAAACGGCTATGGCTGTGTTGCGGCCATAGCGTTCGATCAGGCGGTTGCGGATGAGCGTTGCGATGCGGTAGTCCGGTTTGGTGATGGCTATCTTGATGGGATATTCTTCTTTTGACAGGCCGCCGCCGATTACATAACCCGTTAGTAGATCAGAATTTGGGTCAAGTTTATTGACGAAAACAGGGCCTTCGGCTGTCGCCAATATCTTGCCGGAAGTTCCGACCATACCCTTTGGATAGAGGTTGGCTCCCCAAAGCAAACCGCCTTCGAGGGAGGTGGTTTGGGTGCCGAGGGCTTCGACTTTGATATCGAAGCTTTGCTTTTTCAGCGAGGCTGGCATGAGGCCGGATAATTTTACGGCAGCGGTGTTTTGGCTTTCCATAAAGCCTTTTGCATCAGTAGCTTCTGGAAATTGGCTTGCGATATATTTCTGGAGATAACTCTGTATTCCGGATGGTATTTCGGATGAGCCGGTGCCCGGCAGGCCTCCGACAAGGGCGAAGCCTTCGACCATAACTGTTTGTGGGCTAAAGACTTCCGCGAGCTGGCCTATGGTGATATCCGGGTCGAGTGAGAGGGGCTGGGGCTGAGTAGGTTTTTTCGGTTCGTTACAGCCGCAAAGAAGGGCGGCTGCTAAAAGGATAAGGATTTTTTTATGCATAAAATTACTCCCAATAAGGGTTTATATTGATATAGGATATTTTTAGTCAAGTTGGCTGATTAAGTCAATCAGAAAAGTGATGAGTGTGAAAAATTACACAGAAAAGGGTCGGCGAATGCCAAATTGTGGAGTCTTTTTGGTTAAATTAGGAGTGGTTTTAAAATAGTATTGGCCGGTTTTGAAGAGTTCTGACCGGCTGGAGAGGTGAGTATTTGGTTGTCTTAGACTCAAAAAAACGCCGAAAATATCGGGGCTGTACTCAAGAGAAGTTGATCACCTGTTCGGAAAAAACACTGCAAAAATTGCTGAATTTAGTGAAAACCAGTTTTACCCTTTGCTGGTTTTTTCGGTCTTGGTTAATAAAGGTTCCGTGAGGGTACCGCGTTTTGTTGGAGATGCGCGGGTTGCGCGTAACGGGTGGTTTAGTACTGAGTACTGCATGGAAATCTCCCAAATTATCCGCTTTTTGAGAGGCTGACCTATTCAGCCTCAATTGGTGGGTATTCTACCATAAATTTCAAAAAAGTCAAGAAATTTTGCCGCGAAAAGGCACAAGAAACACAAAAAGTTTAACCACAGATTAACACGGATTTTCACAGATTAAAACAGCCAGTGTTTGCCACGAATGGACATGAATTTAGTCGTGAATCAGGAGTCAGGAGTCGTGAGTGAAAAACAGCCGAACAGCCATGTTCACCACGAAGCACACGAAGGGGCACGAAGATTGCTTTAAGGCGGGTTCTGCGAACCAGTTAATTTCAAAAATAAACCCTTCTCGAAACAAGCTTCTACAGGGTTTTTTGTTTTTGAAATTTTGCGGCTGATGCCGCTGCGCCTTAAAGTAAGATGACCGTAAAAGCTTATGTCTCACTTGAATTCTCGGAACACGTTCCTGCCTGAATGCCGTTGACAGCCGCCTGCTGCGTCTTTGACGCAACCGCCAATAAATTGGCCTCCGGCTAAAACAAGCCACTCATCTGTTGGAAAACAAGACCCATTCGACTTCGCTCAGGGCAGGGCATGTCCGTCAGCATTGTCGCTTTGAACTTTCCGGCTTGCAAAAATACCTTAATGGGGGTATAAACAGGCGGTGCGTCCCGCTGGGACGAGAAAATTGAAAGTCAAAAATCGAGAATTGAACAGCCAGTATTTACCACGAAGAGACGAAGGGGCACGAAGATTGCTTTAAGGCGTCCACCAGAGGCGGACTGTAAATTTATACGCTGATTTCACTAATTGGGATTTTTAAGGTGGGGATTTAAAGTTTTTGGATTGAAAAATGGGGGGAATGGGGGTATAAACAGGCAAAAATAGAGCAAAAGGCAACGATATATTTAACCACAGATTAACACGGATTTACGCGGGTTTTAGATGAAAATAATGGCAAAAACAAAAGCCAATGAAAGAGAGTTTCAGGGGCAGGTTTTGGTTTGGTTAACCAAACAGATAGAAGCTGGCGGAACTCCTTTTCAGAAAGCAACCACAGATTCAGGTCTTTA
>JAQURJ010000147.1 GCA_028715705.1 Phycisphaerae bacterium
TTTAAGGCCGTTGACAATATTGTCTGCCTCCTTATAGAGGTGCGGGGCCATTTGCTCAATTTCCTTTTTTAATCTATTGATTATTCCAATGCCCAGGAAATAAAAGTTGCCATCATCAAGAATGATCTGCCGCATTCCCTCAACTGAACTTTTAACCTGTTTTTCGCTCTCGGTCAGCATTGAATTATTATCGAAAACGCCTTGCCCCGCCGATGTTTGCGTTTCGCTTCCGGCATTATAGGACGCACCTTGCATATCGCCCTTTCGGGAGTTAAGCGCGTCAATGTATGCGCTGGCAAGTCCATTTGCCATCTCGCCGCCGCCCTCGGCATAATCGTTTACCATTTGGCTGACAATGCCCATTGATTCTTCGCTGTAATCCCCGAGCGTATCAAGGTAAGCGGTCATATCCGTGTTCCCGTCCAATATCGCCTGTTCGCGTATGGAGGAAAGCCCGGCCTCATAATCAGCTATCGCCTTTGCATTGGCTTCAAGGTTTGTTATCCTGTCTTGCAGGGAAGTTTGATCGTCAAAGTTTATTCTGTCGTTTGTATTTGTTGCGATCTCAACCCTGCGGTCATTTATTTCTTTTTCCTTTTTTGCCAGTTCGTCAAGTGATTGATAGGTTTCTGTGTTTACGGTCTGATACGCCGTTAATTGCGCCTGTTGTTCTATACTTAACGCTTCGCCGTTTGCTTGCATCCGTAATAGGCGCAAGGCTTCCGCATCAGTAAGCGCGATAACCGCATCTGTTGCTTCTTCAACCTTTTGGGTGTTTTCACCAAGAGCAATACCGTTTGTTTTCGCCGCTTCCGTTAGATAATCCATCTGTTGCGGCAAAACCCCTTCTTGTTTAATCACATCCTTTAAAACATCCCGCGCCGCGCCAAGTTCACTATTCCAGGTAAATTGCAGTTCATTAACAATACCCTGTATATCGCCCGCTTCGATAAGTTTATTTATCCGTTCTTTTTGAACGACGTTCAGCCCGTCCATATTCTTTTTAATTTTTTCAATGGCGACCGCCTGATTGATTTCAGCTTCAATCTGACTGTTTAAAATCTCGGTATACGCCTTTTCATATGCATGGGCGCGCGCCTTGTTTATGATTTCCTTTGTATTCTTTGTTATGGCGGCTGTATTCTCGTTTAATAGCCCGGTTTGTTCGTCAATCGTCGCAACCGTCTCGCCCGTTAAAATATTTAATTGCGATACCGCCTGCGCCAACTGCCGCTTTTTCATCACGGCCTCTGCTTCCGTGTTTCCCCCTCTTGCGATTTCATTATTTAAGCGCGTGATTTCATCGGTTAATGATTTTGCTTTCTCCGAATTAACCATATATGCGGCTTCCGCTTTATCAAACGCCTGTGCTGTGTCGTTTATTGTTTCTGATAACGATCTTGATTCATCCTTTAAATTCTCCAGCGCGTCAGACGCTTTATTTAACTCTGAAACAAGGCTCGCAATCACGCCTACGGCAGTTATGATCACGCCTACTACGCTTGATAGGCTTGCGGCTGTAAGAGAAGTTGAAACGCCTTTTATCGCGGCGATTAATCCCGTCATGGCATTTTTTAAACTTGTTCCGATAAGGAAAATCAATGACGGTAATTTCCATGCCGCAAATCCCGCCGCTATGCTTGCGATTAACTTAATAATTAATTCTCCGTGATCCACAATAAACGAACCGAATTTTGCAAACGCAAGCGCGATTTCTCCAACCGCTTCGCCTATTTTTGTTAGCTTTGCCTGCATTGCGGGATCGGCTAATTTCTCATTTATCATGTTTGTGATTTCGGACAGCGCAGGGGCCATTCCCGCCGAAAACGCCCTTGTTGCTACGTCCGTTAAGCTTTTAGTCCGATCCATGCCGTCCTGTAACTCGTTAAGGCTGTCAAGCATATCCTGATCTATCACGGCCCCTACATTGTGGGCTTCTTCGCTGAGTGCGCGCAGCCTGTCCACGCCAACCGCGACAAGCGGATTCAGGTCCTGAAATGATCTGCCGAGGATCATGCTCGCGTACACATCCGCCTGGGTTTCGTTTTCCATTTGCCCGAGAGCGTCGATCACGTCGTAAAAAACATCCTCCGAATCGCGCAATTGCCCGTTCGTGTCATAAATCGATACGCCAAGCCCATCAAAAGCCTCTACCTGCTGTTTTGTGCCAAGCTGCACCGCGCCCATAGATTTTGTGAGTTTTCCGAGCGATTTGCCAAACGTTTCAGTTGAGACATCCACAATGTCTTGATAGTATGAAAACTCTTGTAATTTTTCCGATGATATACGGTATTGCGCCGCCATTGTGTTCATTGTGTCAGCGTATTCTGCGCCCGCCGTGACCGCTTCCTTTATTTTCTCGACATATTGGCTTAGCACGGCGATCCCCGCGCCAACTGCCGCGCCAACGGCTGTAAACGCCGCAACGGTTCCACCTGAAAACGTTTTCGCTTTGGCTTGCGCGGCTTCCGCACTATCGCCTATTTTCTTAGTTGCATTTGCGGTTTCGTTGCTCTGCCCCTCCACGGCTTCAAGCTGTCCCTTGTAGCGTTTAAGGCTTATTTCAGTATCAGCAACTTCCCTTTGCAACGCCCGGTATTGTTCTTCTGAAACTTCGCCCTTTTTAAATTGTTCCTGTACCTGTTTTTCGGCGTTTTTGAGGGTGTCCAGTTTAGAAGATGTGTTCTGCACCGCTTCCGTCAATAACTTCTGTTTTTGAGCAACCAAAGTTACATTTGACGGGTCAAGTTTCAGCAGTTTGTCAACCTGCCGCAGTTCGCTTTGCAGGTCTCTGCTCTTTGCATTTACGCCTTGTAATGCTTTATCCAGTTTTGTGGTATCGCCGCCCAACTCGATTGTTATGCCTTTAATGCTTCCCGCCATTTTATCACTCCCTAGAGCCTGTTAATGTCATCTTGTGTCGCTTTTCGAACTCGTTCTTTTTCGGGTATAAACTCCGAATTAACATCGGCAATCATGCCGATTGTCATATGTTCAAAGTCCGCGACGGAGAACCCACGGCTTATAGCCGCCGCAACAAAGTTTTGCGTAGTTAGTTCCCCGCCGCGCTTCCGTTTTTTATTTTAGTGGTGCTTGTTAAATTGATCGTCAAAAGGTCTCCGATGTCGGTTAATACATCCATCACCGGGAAACCTTCCTCGAATCCCTCTATCCATTTTTCAAAGTCAATGGTTTCTTTATCTGCGGCTTTCGCCATCGTCCACACCAGACGCATAACTCCCACGCTGTCGATCAGTTCAATGTTCACGGTTCCGTCAGCGTCAACGATTTTTGCGAACATACCCTGCACTTTAAAAATATCTTCGCCGAACGCCGCCCTGTAAATAAGCGCGTTCATTGCGTTCGCTTTCAATTTTGTTTCTTTCCCGTTCAAAACGATTGTTTTTTCCATAATTAACCTCCGTTAAAAATATTTTAGGGGGAATTTCACCCCCTATTTTTATGATGCGGTTGTTACATAGACGGTGGAGTACCACCCGCCGCTGATTGTGGTTGAAGTGGATTCAGAAGTCCTCGCCCTCACAAACTCGGTATCGCTTGCGGGCAAGCAAGAGATGTTAAATACGTTTGTTTTCGGCTCGTCAACATTAGTTTTACTTGCCGCGTCGCCCGCAGGACGGGACGGCTGCACGTTGTAATACGCAAACAGCGTTTTATTTGCGTCGCCG
>JAQURJ010000148.1 GCA_028715705.1 Phycisphaerae bacterium
CAAGTGCCGGGGCCGTCAGCGGCGAAAAGCTATCGATTAGGGTGCTTAACCAAAACGCCGGAATGTTTACGCTGGAAAGTATCGGATTGACAGAGAAGCAGCGGGCGACTATCGAAAGTATGGTCGCCAAACCTACCGGCATGGTGCTTATGTGCGGCCCTACCGGAAGCGGCAAAACCACAACTTTGTATGCCATGCTCAACAAAATTGATTTATTAACACGCAACGTTATTACGGTAGAAGACCCGATTGAATATGTGCTGCCGAATGCCAGTCAGATTGAAGTTAACCCCAAGGCCGACATTACTTTTGCAAAGTCTTTGCGGAGTATTCTAAGGCAGGACCCGGATGTGATATGTGTCGGGGAAATAAGGGATGAAGAAACCGCAGCGATTGCGCTTCGGGCGTCACAAACCGGCCATCTTGTCCTGGCGACAATACATAGCGACAGCAACGCATCGGCCCTGGTAAGATTGCTGGACTTAAATATATCCCCCCTGTCCCTGTCGTCAGGATTGGACATGCTTATTTCTCAGCGGTTAATTCGCTTACTTTGTAAAAATTGTAAAGTCCCGGCTAAATTAGCTCAGAGCCAAATCGGTGAGTTCCGCAAAAAAAAGATAAACTATAAAAATATTTTCCAGGCCAAAGGATGCGACCAGTGCTGCAAAACAGGCTATCGCGGCAGGATAGCAGTTTACGATATCCTCCGCCTTGACAACGACTTAAAGGCTGATATTGCCAATAATAAATTGTCGGTAACTCAGTTGAAAACCGAAGGCGATAAAAGAGGAAGGTCAAACCTTCAGAAGCAGGGATTAAGAGCCGTGGTATCAGGAATAACAAGTCTCGAAGAGCTGAAAAGAGTGATAGGCTAGTCCCGCGGGGACTGCTTACGGAGAGTTTTTATGGTGTTTTGGATAGGTATATTAGTCGGCGGAGCCTTTGCATGGCTTGCCATAAAATTACGATTCTATCAGACCTGGGTCCTTGCTTTCAATATTATAATCTCAATCTATCTGGCGATATACCTTCGACCGGCAATTACAAATATCCCTGCGGTCGGCGATACACCATACAGCAACGTCATGACTATGGCGGCTGTTGCATTAGCGTCATTTTTGATTTTACACTGCGTACCATACTTATTTCTTACGGGACAATTTAATGTTCCGTTTCCAAAGATATTTGACACGCTCGGCAGCAGCCTTTTAGGCTTTTTAGTCGGTTTTCTTGTCTGGAGTTTTCTAACGCTCTTAATCTACACAATGCCGGTCTCGCAAAATAAATTGGTACAGAATATTGGTTTTGCAGGTTTCCGGAAAACTGGAATATCGTATATTTCCAGCTTTTGCAATTCGATTAATGCGATAGTGTCTTACAACAATGGGGATTCTGCGGAACAAACTATCAATGAGCTGCTAAAAGGTGCCGAAGAACAAGTACAAACAAAAACACCCGAAAAGCCCGCACTAGTCGCCCCGGTCAAACCAACTGAAACAAGAACCAGCATTCCTGAACAGAATGAGCCTGGTCCCCCTCCTAAGGAAGATATTTAGGCAGGATTATCTTTAGCTTTTTGCCTGGTCGAGAATAAGGTCTTTGACTTTCCGGCTGGGCAAATTGAGCGCACCATAAGCCGCAGCAGCAGCACTGCGAAGTTTCGGGTCAATTTCCTTTGAGCTGACCAGCGAATAAATAGCATCTATTTTTTCATCGTTAAGCAGATTGCCGTTGAGTTTTCCCGATATGGCCAGAGATTCAAAAGCCGATATCTGGACATTCATACTATTGTCTTCTGCAAGGGCCATAGCCGCTATTGCGCCCTGAGCAGCGGGACTACCCAAATAAGCCAAAATCTCCCCGGCAAGTACCTGAATTTCAGCCCGCTTATCCTTTGTCGCGTCAACAATGGTTTCCTGTACCGCTGATAAACCGACAACTGTGTTTCGTGTTTGGGCCAGTTTCAGCATGGCCTCGGCAGCCCGAATAGCATAGTTGCCCATGTCCGTTGTCTCTTGTTCTTTGATGGCCTCGGCTAAATTCTTTGCGACGAGTTTGCTTTCGGCAAAATTCTTTTTGGGCCCTGCTGCCGCTATCGCTATCGCTGCGCTGTACCTTACAGCTTTATCATCGAACGACAGTACCTGAACCAAAGGCTGCGTGGGGCCAAGAAGATAAAGCAATGATTTCTCGCCCGCAGTCGTGGCTAACGCCTCGACCATACAAAGTGCGACATGCGCATTTTTGTCTTTAATCCCGCGAGCAAGCGCCTGATGCAGATATTCGGGCCCTGCCGTGGTGGCATAGACAAACGCATCCGCGTGACCGTCGCCGAAATAGCCGGGCATGTTAACCTCGGCGGATTCAGCCTTGCAATACGCCGCCAGCCAAAGACCAATCGCCTGGCCTAACCCGGCGTCGGCTTTAAGTGCCCACTCACACGAACGCATCGCCATAAGCTCGTAAAAATACTTTTTATCGACCTTCTCACGGATTAACCGCCGGTCTGCTGTACTCCAAAACCATATATTGGCAAAATTGGCGTCTTCCGCCGGTGCTAAAGATGGAGCATGATAATAATAGTCTTCACCAAGCTGGTAGAACAATTGCGCCGCGGGAACTTTCAAGGCTGCCGGGTCAATTAATTTGATGCTTTGCTCTGCCAGTCTGCTAAGCTCAGCGGAATTGCCCTTCTCGATAATATATTTCAGATAGCCAAGCGATTGCGGATATTTAATTCCGCCCATCGCCTTTATTATCTCTGCCTTTAATCCGACGTCTTCGCTCTGCAAAGCCGCCGCCAGAGGTCTTATCGCGTCCCTGCCTATTTGCGGCAGTGCCCATACGATATTCGGAAATTCTTCTTTGCGGGTATTATCCATCATCGCATCGAGCATATAAACTATGGCGTATTCGCCGGCGTTCTGGAGTCGTTTGATTGCCGCGAGCCGACCTCGGTCGGTGCTGCTTAGTCTTCTTATCTCCTCGCCGATAATCTTCGGAGCAGCCCTGCGGATGAACCTGCCCTGCTCGATAATGCCCAGAACTTTCTTGCTAAGCTCAACCAGCTCAGCGTCGGACGAGGTATCGGTAACCCTCAATAAAATTGCGTATCCCTGCTCATTTTCTTCACTAAGAGTAAGTAATTCAACAGGGTCAGGATTGCTGTCGAGAACAGCTTGTGCGTACCCCTTGGCCAAATCGAATTGGCCTATCTTTGTATAATGAAGAAAGTCGTTCCAGTCGCCCTTAAGGGTTGCCCCGAAACAAGTGCTGACTGCGAAAAGCCCTGTTGCTAAAATTGCTCCGATAATTCTTTTCTTAAGCATCAAAATATCTCCTCAAAACGCCCTTAATTCATTGAAAAGGCAGGC
>JAQURJ010000149.1 GCA_028715705.1 Phycisphaerae bacterium
TGACCGGCGACTGACCAGCCATTTTTTCGAGGTCTTCAAAATCTCTTTCCTCATCCTGAACAACTTCGACATCGGTCATGTCGCTGATGATATCATCGACGTCGTAATTTATCTTTTCATCGTCAAAGGCATCGATAACCTTGTCGATATCCTGATCGAGGCAAACTACAACATCAACGTCGCTTCGAAGCTGTTTTTTCACATCCTCAATGATGAAGAGGTCAGCGGGGCGGCTTGTCGCGATTAATATTTTCTCATTTTCCTTTGAAACAGGCATTATACGGTTGGATTTGATATAATCTTGCCCGAGCTGTCCAAAAAGGTTCTTATCCACATTTTCAGCAGTGATATGCCGGAACTCAAAGCCGTAAAGAGTTGCTCTTGAGATGGAGATATCCGGTTCTGACGCGAATTTCAAGGACTGTATAATTTCGCTTATGTCGCGTGAGGGCGTCTTCTGCTGTTCGCGACGTACAGTCGCGGTCTGGTCATGCGTCATTTTTCCCATTTCACACAGCACATCTGCGATATCCCGGATATGAGTGACAGTATCCTGTTCGGGGCTGTAAAGATCGCAAAGTCCGTCTATTTGGTCACCGGTACCGCTCAAAATGTCCTGGTCATCAAATTCCTGCTGGGTTTTTGAGCCAAATCCTAAAAGACGTCTCATGGAAATTTCCTTTAATTTATACCCTAAAAAATGCGCATAAAATTCGGTATCATCTAAAATATAAAAAACGAATAACCTATATCAAAATCGGCTGTTTTGAAGTGGAGGTGAACCAAAGTATTGTTTTTTTTAGGCGGTGTTATCGGACATAAAAAGGGCGTCTCATTGAGACGCCCTTTATTTAAGACCGAATAAATTATGGGTTCGGCTGTTTTATTGGCTAATCACGTTCAAGTGATCTAAATTTGCGCCGCTGGAACCAATCGCCGTCGCTCGAATAGTATTTTGGCCGCTGTTTAGAGTTACCGTTGTGCTTACTGTTCCCCATGATGTTCGGCTTCCAGTAGCAGGAAATGATAAACTGGACACCATAGTTTTTCCATTTATTTTAATTTGCAGGGGACGATCGCCGCTGAGCAAGGCATAACGGAACTGAAGCTCATACTCGCCTGAAGTGCTTACATCCACGGTCCACTCGATGTAGTCCTTGCGGGAATTTATATAATCGGCATAGCCTGTGCCTGTATACCCCTTGTAAAATGTTTCAACTACAGTGCCGCTTAATAAAGCGTTCTCGGCTTCATAAATGGTCTGGGTTGGTACTGATTGGATTATAAAACTTGCCGAAGCGACACTGCTATCAGTATAATCGTTCTTGAATCCACGTGCCTTGACTGTACAGGTGTCGCTCACTGTAAACGGTGAGGAATACAGGGGCGAACTTGATGTCGGATCAGTTCCATTGGTTGTATAGCGGATGGCCGCATCTGAAGTTGAACAAGACAGCGTTACCTGTGTTGAACCGGTAAATGTACCGCCATTAGGTGATATTGTCGGCGTAGAAACCGTTTCACAGGCAATAACTTTCAAATTATCTAAATTAGCGGCGCTGGAACCAATCGCCGTTGCCCGGATAGTATTTTGGCCGTTGTTTAGAGTTGCTATTGTACTGACTATGCCCCATGAAGTCCAGCTTCCAGTAGCAGGAAATGACAAGCTATTCACCACAACCTGCCCATTTACTTTAATTTGCAAAGGACGATCGCCGCTGAGCAGAGCATAACGGAACTGAAGCTCATACTTGCCGGAAGAGCCTACATTCACGGTCCACTCGACATAGTCAGTGAAGGAATGTAGGTAATCGGCAAAACCAGTTCCTGTATAGCCATTGTAAAATGTATCAACTATAGGGCCGCTTAATAAAGCGTTCTCGGCTTCATAGGTGGTCTGTGTTGTTGCATTGATCGTAATGGTAACGATTTTGCTTGTTGAGGTCTGTCCGTCACCGGCGGTAAAGGTAACATCATAAGTTCCGGCTTGTCCGATAGCGGGCTGCCAGTTGAAGCTGCCGGAAGCGAAACTGGCGCCTTGGGGCAGGTTCGTTGCTGAGATGGTTACTGTGTCGCCGTCAGAATCGGAAGCGGTAACAGCAAAACTCAGAATTGAGTTCTCGACGCCATCAAACTGATCGGCACAATTAATAACCGGTTTGCGATTTACATTGTTTACAGTGATATTGATAGTTTCGACATCTTCAAACTGACTTGCCGCTGCAAGGAACATCACTTCATAAACGCCGCTATCGTCATAACCTGGTGTCCAGGAAAAGGTCTTGTTGGCAAATACCGGCTCAGTGGGCAGGTTATGATCAGCGATAACAACTTCTGTTGCCGGGTCTGCTGTCACTATAGTGAAAGTCAGAGTGGAACCTTCGTTAACTTGCTTGTCGCCGATAGGCTCAAACAATAGATCGCCGATGTTGTTGAACAGATCAAGCACTTCCGGCTCACTTAACGGACGATCAAAAATATAAAATTCGTCAATCATCCCATCGAACGCTTCAACGCGGACGCTGCGATTACCGTTGTTGCCGACATCTGCATAGCTTTCCTTGGCGGCAAGGCCGCTGTATGAGCCTTCCGCCTTCGATATACCGTCCACATAAATCTTATAGTTAGCTCCATCCCACGTCAGTACGATGTGGAACCACGTATTCACAAGCAGCGGATAAATATTCTGGCGGCAGGTATGATTGTCACCGAGACCAAGCTGCAGATAGCCCGAATTATCGGTATAAAGCTGAATTAGATTGCTCCACGGTTGGGTCGCGTGTCCGAAAATGTAATGATATCCGAAACTGCGCGGATATACCCACATAGAAAGACTTCCCGCCTGTGTAGTAAAAGTCGCGGGAATTTCAACGGCGTCATCGTTACCGTCAAAATCGATCGCATAGGATTCCTTCGCTTCGTTTGACCATATCGGGCCATTGACCAATGTAGCGACGGCTCCTGTTTGCATACAAACGGTAGTATTGGAACTACCCTCGTTGAATCTGTAACAGTTAGCCAGACCATAATCATACTCATAGGTGACAGTTTGCTGAGCCATAATGTTTCCAGTCAGATCTTTTATATTTTTGACTGTCAGAGTGTATTGAACATTTTCCAAATGTTCTGTCGTTATAGTCAGCATCACGGTCTTGTTGTCGGTCATGAGCGTTGCCGAATCGACAACTATGGAATTATTGATCGTATAGTTACTTTTATTTTCAGTTGTCAACCTATCGACAGGTTCATTAAAGCCCACTTCCAGTGAGGTCATCGATGCGTTCACCGATGCAGCCGACGGTGGTGTTGTATCCGATGTTGTTACGGTAATGACAACCGAATCGGTATTCATCGCGCCGCCGTTATCG
>JAQURJ010000150.1 GCA_028715705.1 Phycisphaerae bacterium
GGGATAGGGGATAGGGGATAGGGGATAGGGGATAGGGGATAGGGGAGAACGTCCAATTTTGAATGAGATTGCTTCGCTTTGCTCGCAATGACAAAAACTGGATTCGGTGCCTTCGCGGGAATGACATAATTAGAGCAAAAATAAAAAAGTAAAAAGCAAAAATGAGGAGCGGCTTCGCCGCGGCTGATTAAGCAGACCCCTCGGCAGCAGGCTCGGGGTGACAGAGTCGTTGCGAAAAATTGGTTCGTTGACAAAAAACTCCCCAAAAGCTGGGGAAACCTTTGTTTTTGATTGTTGACCGCCCAAAACCAGCCGTGTATAGTAGAATTTTTGAAAAACTGTGCCATTTTAACTTATTTCGGAGATTTTGATTATGGACCCGTCAATTTTCAAGGCCTACGACATCAGGGGAGTATATCAGGAACAATTCGACGAAGAAGACGCCTGGAAAATCGGCTACGCATGTGCCCAGTTTCTGCGGTCACATTTGAGCGGTTACGAACGCGGCCAGGCCAACGCCCAGAGCATCTGCGTCGGACGGGATATGCGAACACACAGCGAAAGCCTCTGTCACGCTCTGATCGAAGGCATCAACAGCACCGGCGCAAACGTCATCGACATCGGAATGATAGATACCCCCCAAATGTATTTCGCTATCAACCATCTCGGCACATGCGGCGGCGTACAGGTAACAGCCTCGCACAATCCGGCCAAGTACAACGGCTTCAAGGTCAGCGGCCTGCAAGCCAAGCCGGTCGGCGAGGATACCGGCCTTAGAGACATCAAGCATATCGCCCTGGCCCTGATACACACCAAAGGCAAGCCGCTGGGCTCGGTGGAAAAATTCGACCTGACCGACGCCTATCGCGAACATGTTCTCAAGTTCCTCAAGCCAAAACTCAAAAAGATGAAGGTAGCCGTTGATGCCTCGAACGGCATGGCTGGTAAAATGGTTCCCACTATTTTTGGTGACTTGAAAAATGTAGAACTTGTCACCATGAATATGGAAACTACAGGAACATTCAAACACGAACCCAACCCGCTTATCGAAGAAAATTTATCCGAACTCAAAAAAGCCATTGTCAAAAAGAAATGTGATTTCGGGGTCTGCTATGATGGTGACGCCGACCGGCTGATGATGGTCGATGAAACAGGACGAACTATCGGCTGCGACCTGATGACTGCGCTTATGGTTCCGTATTTCCTAAAAGACAATCCCGGAGCAACGGTCGTATATGACCTTCGCAGCAGTCTTGTTGTCAGCGAAGAAATCCTCAAAAACGGCGGCACCCCCCGCCGCGAAAGGGTCGGCCATTCCTTTATGAAAAAAGCTATTAAAGATTCGCATGCCGTCTTCGGCGGCGAACTATCCGGACATTTTTACTATCGTGACAACTTCAACGCAGATTCCGGTATGATCACAATGACCCATGTTCTAAATATCGTCGGAACAAGCGACAAAAAGGTCAGCGAGCTTATCGAACCGCTTCGCAGATACTACGCTAGCGGAGAGACCAATTTCAAAGTCGATGACAAACAAACCAAAATGGATGAGCTTGCCCGGCTGCACAAGGACGGAGAAATTGACCATCTTGACGGCGTTACAGTACGATTTAAGGACTGGTGGTTCAACTGCCGTCCAAGTAACACCGAACCTTTGCTACGGCTGAACATCGAAGCCAAAACCAAAGAGCTGTTAGCTGAAAAATTCGCCCAGATAGAAAAACATCTCGGCAAGCCAGTTGAGGAATGACCATGCAGATAAATACAAAAATCTATGAAACAAAAAACGGCACTGTCGAAGGCGTTCAGACCAAATGGGATGGTTTTAGCGTTCTTATAGTAACGGGCAGCAAAGGTTTTCTGGCATGTCCGGCGATAGATGTCGATGCGTGCGAACGGTACGGAGCAGCCGCTGCTCTGGTGGAAAGCACTCCCGATAACCCGATCGGAACACTGGACAGGTTCCCGGATAGAAAAATTACAAAAGTAAATAACAAAGCAAAGGAACTGGGCATTAAAGAAGGAATGGATGTTAGCGAAGCATTCGCACTGATTGCGTAAAACATGAGAGGTTCTGCAATGAAAAAACTTGTCAATATCAATATAATGTTGTTTATTCTGTTGATACCAGCCGTTGCTATTTGCGCAAGCGCTAATATCACAAAAAAGCCTAATGCGGCTCTTGCTGGAATTGAACGGTTTTATGTGGTCATCGATCAGCAGCAGCGAATAATAACAAGTGCGAATTTACCCGCTTTTGTAGATAAGTTGTTCGAGAAATTCAAGCAGGCAGGACTGACTGTTGTCGCGGGCGTGGATTCAGCGGACATCAAACGCGATCCCAACATACCGGAACTGATAATTTATATTGATACGATATACCTGGGTGACAATCAGGCGGTGGGCCTGGTGGAACTTTCTTTTGCGACAAAGACTCGGCTCGAAGGGCAGGATTTTGCCGTCAAAGCCAACGTCTGGCGGGCAAAACCTGTTCTGGGCACGATCGACAAATCAAAAATTCAGGAACGTATTAAAACCGCTATCTTGAAAGAGGTGGACAGTTTTATTATAGAATGCATTTTCAGCAAAGAAAATATAAAATTAACAGAACCTGTAAAACCGGAAAAATCGTCTGAAAACAAACAGACGCAAACAGCAGCCGATGACAAAACTGAATTCCCTTTTGTCGCGTCGCGGAGCAGCCGAATTTATCATAAAGCTGATTGTCCTTCGGCAAAACGGATAACACCTACAAATCTTATTCGCTTCAAAACAAAAGACGAAGCTAACCAGAGCGGCCGCCGCCCCTGCCAGAGATGTAAACCATAGCATGGGGTTTGGTAGTGAGGTCCGGGGCAAGCAGTGAGTCAGGTAGTTAGTAATGGGTAATGAGTATGAGCGAAAAAATAGTCAGTTTTACAGATTTAGTTGTGTACCGTAATTCCTACAAAGCTTCGATTGAGGTCATGACTCAAATAGTACCAAAACTGCCGGATGAAGAAAAATACTATCTCAAAGACCAATTGCGCCGCTCTTGCAAAGCTATACATCGACTAAATGCTGAAGGATACGCCAAAAGACATCAACTGCGAGGATTTCAAAAATATTTTGACGATGCCCTTGGTGAATGTAATGAAATAATTGTGTCCCTAAGTCATGCCAAAGATATTTATTATAAGTTTGTCGATACTGAACTTTGCCAAAAGCTTATTGACACTTATAATGTTACAGGTAAACAAATTTATAGATTATCGAAAAGTTGGTCAAAGTTTAGAGGCAAACATGCTAACGGTGGAGCTAAAGTCTAAAACCGAGTCAAGTTTTAGCGACAAGTCGAGGTGG
>JAQURJ010000151.1 GCA_028715705.1 Phycisphaerae bacterium
CGAGAAAATAGAAAGTTGAAAATCGAGAATAGAAACGGCCACCAGCCCTGGATTCCCGCTTTCGCGGGAATGACAAGGTGTCTGTATAAGTAACCCACCAGAATAAATCTAGGGGCTAAATATCAATAGGGGCCAGTAATTTGCCTATATTAACATTTTTAGAGTAGGGGGAGAGTGCTTGTTTTTATCTGAGAAATTGGGATAATCTGTCGTTAAGTTGTAAAGTTAATAGTTTTTTGTTCATAGTTGAACAGCCAGGTTAACCGCGAATTCGCGGGTTAAAAAAAGTAAATATAAGGCGTTGTTTTGCAAGAAGTTATGGCAATTTGAGGTGATATGGAAATAGAAAGCCGGTGTATCGGGCTTTTGATAACTTTTTCGATAGGAGAAAATCTGCGTTTTCTTTCTCATGCCGAGGCTGTGCGGCTTTGGCAGCGTGCGATTGACCGCAGCGGAATCCGGCTGACTCACAGCAGGGGGTTTAATCCGAGGCCGAAGCTTTCTTTGCCGCTTCCGCGAAGTGTGGGGGTGGAAAGTGATTGCGACGTGGTTTTTGCGGAAATGAGCGAAAGTGCCGATATAGATGGGATGCGGCTGGCGGTGGAGGGGCAGTTGCCGCATGGGTGCCGGATAGTCGGGATTGAGTCGGTGGAAAAAAGGAAAGCTCCGCAGCCGGTTGAGGTGGAATATTGTTTTGAGGTTGCAGAGGGGTCGGCTGGGGAAGTTGGCCAGCGGGCAGAAGATGTGATGGCCAGTGAGAATCTGGCTATCGAGCGGATAGCGCCGAAAGGAAAGAACCGCCAGATCGATGTTCGTCAGTTCATCGAAGATATGGCGATAGATAAAAATAAAGTTACAGTTCTGTGTAAAGTTAGCAATGACGGGACTATACGCATCGAAGAGATGCTTGGCCTGCTGGGGGTGGAGCATGAGCAGTTGCAAAGTCCGGTGAGGCGAACCAGAATTGTGTGGAACTGAACAAAAATGTAACAAAGGAAATTTAGCCACAGAGGTCTTGGTGCGGCAGAGTCGCAGCCAAAATTCGAAGTACGAATTACGAAATCCGAAACAAATTCGAATTACAAAAATCCAATGACCAAAACGAACTGCGGCGAAAAAAAGAATGGAGAACAAAAATTAGATGTCACGCGAAATGCTTATTAATGTCGCTGAGAAGGAGGAATGTCGTGTCGCGGTTGTGGAAGAGGGTCGGCTTGAAGAGCTTTATACGGAGCGTTCGAGTCTGAGCAGCCACGTCGGAAATATTTATAAAGGCAAGGTGACCAATATCGAGTCGAGTATTCAGGCTGCATTTGTCGATTTCGGTCTGTCCAAGAACGGCTTTCTGCATATCAGCGACCTTCATCCGAAATATTTCGGCGGCCAGTCGGAAACTATCGGTAAAAGACAATCACTCAAAGAGCGTCAGCCGATACAGAAATGCCTGCGAAAGGGGCAGGAATTGGTGGTTCAGGTGACCAAGGAGGGTATCAACACCAAGGGGCCGACGCTGAGCACTTATATTGCGTTGCCGGGCAAGTACCTTGTGATGATGCCGTGGATGAAAAAACTTGGCATCTCGCAGAAGATCGAAGATGAGCAGGAGCGTGAGCGTCTTCGCAAGATACTTGATGAAACGACACTTCCTGAAAATATGGGATTTATAATCCGTACGGCTGGTCAGGGTGCAGCCAAGAAGGATATACAGAATGATTTTCGTTATCTTGAGCGGCTTTGGCAGGCGATTGAAAAAAGGATACAAAGTGAATCTGCGCCTGCGGAGCTGTATCAGGAATCCGATCTTGTTATTCGTACTCTGCGGGACACTTTCAATAACAAGATAAGCAGGATAATTTGTGATTCCGAGGCTGTGGTAAAAAAGATACGTGATTTTCTTCGCATTTCCAATCCGCGTCTGAAACGGAAAATAATATACTATGATGGCAAAGTACCGATGTTTCACAAGTATCATATCGAGGACGAGATATCCAAGATACAGTCCCGAACGGTGGAACTGAAATGCGGCGGCTATATCATCATAGAGCAGACCGAGGCTCTTGTGGCAATTGATGTAAACAGCGGGCGATACCGCCAGCAGAAAAACGCTGAAGATACGGCGTACAAGATAAACCTTGAAGCGGCTGACGAGATAGCCAGGCAGCTGCGGCTTCGCGACCTTGGCGGGCTTATAATTTGTGATTTTATCGATATGCGCAGCGAGAGACATCGTCGCGATGTCGAGCGAGCGTTTCGGACGGCTGTGAAGCCTGACAGGGCAAGAACCAGAATTTTGCGGATAAGCAGTTTTGGAATCGTTGAAATGACCCGACAGCGTATGCGTCCCTCGCTTCAGTCGAGCACATATCATCCGTGTCCGAATTGCGGAGGCGGCGGTTTTGTAAAGAGTCATGAATCGCTTGCCCTTGAATTGGTCAGGCTTTTGAATCTGTCGGCATCGAATGTGGAAATCAAGAAAATTGATTTGACGGTTTCGCCGGAAGTCTGTGATTATCTGCAGAATGAAAAAAGGGTCAGTATCGCTCAAATAGAGCAATCGAATGGGATAAAGTTGGATGTTCATGCCGGTTTTAATTATACCGGTGAAAAGCACGAACTGGTGTGTTATAACGAACGCGGCAGCGTGACCAAGGTTTAAGGGAGTTGTTTATGAAGTTTGATACTGATTACGCGCGGCAGGTATTGCGTAACGAGGCCGAAGCGATCGTATCTGTGATATCTATTGTGGACGGCAATTTCGAGAAGGCGCTGGAGATGATTTATAACTGCGCCGGTTCGGTGATTGTCAGCGGCATAGGCAAGGCCGGGATTGTTGGGCAAAAGATAAGCGCGACGCTTGCCTCGACCGGTACGCCGAGCCATTTTCTTCATCCGGCGGAGGCAATCCACGGCGATCTTGGCAGGCTTCGTAAAGGTGACATTGTGCTGGTTTTAAGCAATGGCGGTGAGACCGATGAAATAGTGCGGCTGATAAATCTTGTGAAGCAGCTTGATATCAAGATGATAGCTGTTACAGGGGCGGATGATTCGACGCTGGGCAAGTACGCCAATGTCGTGCTTTGCATGGGCAAGCATCCGGAGGCGTGTCCTTTGGGTGTGGCTCCGAGCGTGTCAACGACCTGTATGCTGGCGATAGGGGATGCGATGGCTTTGACGGTGATGAAGGCGAGGAACTTCGGTGTTGAGGATTATGTGCGGTTTCATCCGGGCGGTTCTCTTGGGGCGCGACTTATGACGGTCGAGCAATCAATGTTGTTCAAGCCGGGTGAAAAGCTTCCGATCGTATCTGAAAATGATACGGTTCGTCAAGATCGGA
>JAQURJ010000152.1 GCA_028715705.1 Phycisphaerae bacterium
GTCGTTGATGGCATCGATAAATACAATTAGAAAGGAAAACACCCGATGAAGAAAGTTTTTTTTAATGACAAGGTAATTGACAAAGAAAAGGTATGTATTGGTGCCTCGAATACAGGATTTTTGCATGGATGCGGCTTATTTGAGACAATGCGCGTAAATAACGGCATTGTCTTCAGGCTGGATGACCATTTGGAAAGACTTTTTAAAAGTGCCCGAACATTGAATATTAATATGATTTACGATATGAAGTATTTAATGGATGCTGTTTATAAGGTGATAGAAGCCAACAACGCCGATCAGGGTAGATTGCGGCTTACCTATAATTGCGGATTTGAAAGTTCAACACAGCCGCAGGCAACGCTTCTGATTACAATGGACCCATTGAATTTATATTCAAATGAGCTATATGAAAAGGGAGCAATGGTTACATTTTGTGACTGGCGGCAAAGTGCCCATGACCCGCTGACAGGACATAAATCTACGAGCTATTTGAACAGGATGTTTGCATTGCAGCAGGCAAAAAGCAGGGGTGCAGTGGAGTCATTGTGGTTTACTGCGGCAGGGCGATTGGCTGAAGGTTCAATAACGAATGTATTTCTTGTCAAGGATAACGTGATTGTTACTCCCGATCTTGATACACCTGTCCTGCCGGGTATTGCCAGAAAAACTGTTTGCGAAATAATCGCCAGAGAGAAACTCGATCTTGAATTCAGAGAGTCTTTTATTAACGACATTCTTGAAGCCGACGAGATATTCATAACAAATGTTTTGATGCAGGTAATGCCTGTTGTACAAATAGAAAAACACTTCGTAGCCGATAAAGCCGTCGGTCCTGTAACAAAAAAATTATCCAGGCTCTTTACGGAAGAATTTCTTAAAAAAACATCCAGATGATTTTATTGGTTTTATTGTCGGTAAATTGATATAATCCGGTTATGTCAAAATTAATAAAGAGACAATACGACGAGAGCGATTTTCTGCCTATGACCGCAGAACAGCTTAAGGTGCGCCGCTGGCAGCAGCCGGATATAATCCTTGTAACCGGCGATGCTTATGTTGACCATCCATCGTTTGGTGTTGCTCTGATAGGGCGATTTCTTGAAAGTCATGGTTACAAAGTGGCAATACTTGCCCAGCCGAACTGGCAAAGCGTTGATGATTTCAGGGCCTTGGGTAAACCACGGCTTTTCTGGGGCATAACAAGCGGTGCCGTTGATTCAAGGCTCAATGAATATGCCTCGATGGGTCACAAGAGGAGGCAGGATGTTTACAGCCCGGCTGGTAAAACAGGACTAAGGCCAGGCCGTCCATTGCTGGTGTACTCTCAGCGGGCACGCCAGGCTTATAAAGATGTCCCGATAGTGCTTGGCGGACTTGAGGCGAGCTTGAGAAGGCTGGTTCATTATGACTTTATCGAGGACAATATAAAGCGGTCCGTCTTGACCGATGCCAAGGCAGATATACTTGTGCACGGTATGGGCGAAACGGCAATTCTGGAAATTGCACGCAGGTTAGAGGTCGGCGAAAATATTCGGGAAATTACCAATATTGCAGGAACTGCTGTGCCTGTTTACAAGGATACGAAGCTCCCGGAAAAATGCGTCGAGCTGTCCGCTTATGAAAATATTAAGGCTGACAGCAAGCTTTTTATGACTGCATGGAAAGATTATCAAAAGCAGTGCAATCCGCAGGGGCTGCCTGTACTTCAGGATCAAGGCTCAGGCAAGGTGCTTGTTAATCCTCCGGCTAAACCACTGACAATCGAGGAAATGGATGCTTTGTATGAATTGAAGTTTACGCGATGCTGGCACCCGAGCTATGATAAGCTTGGCGGCATAGCGGCACTTGAGCCTGTGAAGTTTTCAATAACGAGCCATCGCGGCTGTTTCGGTGGATGTTCATTCTGTTCGATATTTTTTCATCAGGGCAAATATATTTCGTGCCGTTCGCAACAGTCGATAATCGATGAAATCGAAAGACTCAGCAGACGTTCGGACTTTAACGGGACGATCAACGATATCGGCGGACCTACAGCCAATATGTACGGCATGTACTGCAAGCAGAAAATACACAACTGCTCTCGTCCAAGCTGTATATATCCAGACGTATGCAAAAATCTGAATCTTGATTATTCGCAGATGCTCGGGTTGATGGACAAGGTTATGAAGTTCAAAAAGCACTGCCAGAAAAAACTCAATGTTTATATTGCCTCAGGTGTTCGTCATGACCTTGCTCTGCACAGTAAAAAATACATCGAACTGCTTGCAGGCGAATTTGTCGGAGGGCACCTGAAAGTCGCTCCAGAGCATTATAGCGACAAAGTTCTCAAACTTATGGGAAAGTCAGGTTTTAATAAGTTCGAGGAGTTTGAAAAAATCTTTGATCAGGCAAGCAAAAAGGCCCATAAGAAACAATATCTTGTTCCATACTTTATAAGCTCACATCCCGGCTGCAGCGATGATGATGCATTGGATCTGACCGAATACCTTGTTGCAAGGAACTGGCGGCCAAGGCAGGTTCAGGATTTTGTGCCGGTGCCGATGTCACTATCAGCGGCGATGTACGTTTCGCATGTTGACGCGGACATGAAAAAGATATATGTCTCAAAAGGGCATTCATCGAAGCGTTTGCAGATGGCTCTATTGCAGTATTACGACCGGAAAAACTATAGATTGATAGCTGACTTTCTCAAACTCAAACACAAATCAAAGTTGTTGTCTAAGATCGATATGATAAGCAGGCGTCACAACAGGGATTGACAATGCAGCAGTGGATGATATTTAGCGCAGTGGCAATGCTGTTCAATATTGTAAAGATATTAACAGTACGCTTGTTTTGCCAGTCGGTGGATTCCAGACTGCTTGTCCTTTCAGGGCGGATCGTTTCGGTGATAGTACTTCTGCCGGTGTTATTTATGGTTAACAAGGCTCTGCCGGTTGACGCAAAATTCTGGATTACGATTTTCATAACGGCTATCCTGACGGCTTTTGCAAGTGTGCTGTTTACCGAAGCCGTGAAAAAGGGTAGGCTTTGCGTTGTGATGTCCTCTCAGGCCCTTGTGCCGGTATTCGCGATATTTGCTTTGTTTATAATGTACAGTGAATTACCCGGTATTGTATCGATGGTGCTTATTTCGATAAGCATGGCCTCTGTCGGATATGTTTTACATGAAAGCTACCTGGATGACAGCAGTGCCGGCAGAAAAATATTTATGTATTCATCGTTTTCTATAATTGCCGCCGTTATATTTGGTTATTGCACGATACTTGACCGTGTTGCAATTGCCCGAGTGGCCGCCGGTGCACTTGCATATTCAGCCT
>JAQURJ010000153.1 GCA_028715705.1 Phycisphaerae bacterium
AAATTCACCTGTTAAATTAAGTGCATATATCTTTTCGGTGGAAAAAGAGTCGGTCGCCTCCGTGTCTGTATAATCATATCTTGCAGAATTTACATTTATGAAATTTAGGAGTTTTTCCGACTCTTCACTCCAGTGCATCCTTAAGATGGATTTCATTAATTCGGGAATTTCTGTCACAGGCTTACCACTCCGTAATTGGTATATATATCAATCGTCTTTTTAATTTCTGCGTCCCAGCGTTGCAAGATTGCGGTCGGAGGGATGCTTTCGCTTGATTGCGTCGGTATTGCTTTTCTATACCAGTCAGCCTCTACTATCCTTTTAGCAACGATAAGAGCGCATGCGCGCCTTATGGGTGCCGGAATTACGTCGGAGCCATATCTATAAGTGACCCTGCACTTGAAGGTATCTTCACGGATTCGCGGGTACTTGAAAAAATAGGGTAAATATGTGTTATATGTAAAATGGATTTGCCCTAGTATTTCATCCATCCACCACCCGCTTTTTTCGCTTACGTCTTCCCAACCATTCATTTTATGAATTTCCAGTTTGTCGCCTTTTTCTACATCAAATCGCCGGCAATTCGTGTTATCGAGGTTAATTGTTATACTTCCGCCGGCGTTCTTATAGGGAAGGCGCGCCGTGTGCATTTCCGTCGTGCTGGCTTCCTGAAAAGAACGGTTGGTTTCGCGATTGATATACTCGGACGCTTCTTCTATCCATGCATTAACCTCATCGATGCTAGGGTCCGTGGTTGAAAAAAAGGTTAAGCGAGTGATTGCTCCGGTAAACCTGTCTTCGCTGATTAACCTTAAAACAGCTGATACATCGCTCGGCTCGCAATACTTCATTTAATCACTCGCTATTTTCTTTCTTTTTCTTCTTTTTATATTTTTTCCTTTTTGCTTCCTTTACCATTTCGGAATTCGTGGCGGGAATGTTCTTAAGTGCTTCTTCGAGATGTGATTTATTAATTTCCACAACAAGAACGGCGCCGTCTTCGTCCGCTTCCACTTTTACCTCTTTCCTTTCCCATTTCGGGGAGCCTTTCGCAATTTGCGACTCAATCCAGTCGATGACTTCAGCGTCGGTCACTTCGAAATTTACGCCGTTGGGAATCGTGAAAAACGTCCCGTCTTTCTTGGGAATGCTGTAAAAGAACTTTCCGCTTCCGCCGTTCCATCTGTATCTTATGAAATCACACCCCAAACGCAATAAAGCCTATTGCTCCGACGTTCGTTTCTGCATCAACCACGGCGCCGGCCGCCTTCGCTTCGGCTCCTGTTCCTCTTGCCACAATTTTACCATTATCCCAGAAAACGTTAAATCCGTTTCCGGATTGCCCGCCCAATAGAACCTGATAAATCGTCCCGCGAGGAAATGCGGACTCGGGCATTTTTACGGCTTCGCCTCCGGCTGTGTATGAAGTTATATTTATATTGCCGATTGCATATCGCTTTCCGCCGAAATTTCCGCTCTTTGTTATAGATATCGAATAAGCCATAATATCACTCGATGTCCGTCAGTTTCCCGTTCGCCTTCGGTTTTGTTACCAGAACGTTAGCCTGCATGTGCCACATATAGCGGTCCTTTAGCCCATTAGCTATAAACGGATTTTCAGACCTGTAAAACCGTGTTTCTTGCAAGACACTCAGCCTCGTGACCGATGAATCCAAGAAAAGCATGTCATCAAGTCCGCTGTTCGGCGCCGGCATGTGCGCATCAAGTATTATAGGCTGGCCTTTGTACATGTTCACTCGAACACTGCCCTCGCGCCCTGGTGCTGTGTTTATGCCATTAATGCCGACTGTAATCCACTCGTCCTTAAGCAGGTGCTTGGGCTCAATTAGTTGCGTTAAGGCGGCTTCCGTGTTGTATCCCGTTAGAATGAATCCCACACCATATGGCGACGTTTCGCTGAGCCTGTATTTGCCAACTTCCTTAATCACATCGTCGAT
This sequence comes from Phycisphaerae bacterium, assembly GCA_028715705.1. Classification (GTDB taxonomy): domain Bacteria; phylum Planctomycetota; class Phycisphaerae; order Sedimentisphaerales; family Anaerobacaceae; genus JAQURJ01. The sequence goes on from JAQURJ010000153.1 coordinate 1,959, forward strand.
AAATGCCGTTGATAAATCACGCGGTGTATTTGGTACAGCGATATTATAATTCACATAAGAGTCCGCCCACGATGCGGCAGCGTCTCTATCGATGTTGTAGAAATCTGCCGAGTCTTCTGCAAGCCCTGCGCCCGTGATGTGAGCGTAGCTTTCCGTTAGTCCATGCAGTGAATTCATATTCACGGCGCCGGGTGCGCCTTCATTACAGTCGTAAAGGATGTTTCTGTTCAATCTGTTCATATAAGTCTGGCGTTCCGCTTCTATTTGATTGCCGACGTCGAGAACATCGTCCTTGTTTTGTAGGTTCAGATGCAAAAAGGTTATAGCCGTATTATGAACGAGGTCTTTTGCGCCGACCGTTACTTCCGCGTAATCGGCTATAACATCGTCTGGTAATTCAGCACCCTCCGCAATACCCGGGAGGTCCGTGCTTGATTGAGCTACCTCGGCTCTAAAACCGCTGTGTTGCATTAGGCTTTTTCCAAGGACTCCTATCGCGCTTTTTCCCTTGATAATCTGCGAAAACGCGCTCGCACCGAATATAACGTTATTCGCGCCTTCCGTGGTTGAGGTCATCGGTCCCACGGCTCTCGCAAATCCGTTTTTATCAAGAAGAGAAAGCTCCTCAAGAATTACGTCTATCGGCTCATTCGTCAGGTTGTTTTTAGCCATCCAGCCGATTATATTTTTATATCCACACCGCTCAAAGTGCTGTAAAAAGGCTTTCTCATTCGCCCTTGCACTTATTCTAATTGGTTCATTAAACCCTATTTTCATTTTTTAACCCTCCTTTTCCCGAATAGGGATTTAGCTATAATTTCATCTATTTCCTGACCCATATCCTCCGGTTTTTCGCGCTGATATGCTCCGATGTTAACAGGTGGCGCCGGCGTCGTTGCCATGGATTGAAGTTTTTTAACTTCTTTTTCCAAGCCTTCCAGCCTGCTCATCAAGTCAGGCGACTCGCGCGCTTCTTCTTTCTTTTCTGAGCATTCGCGCTCTTCGTCTTCGATTTCTTCGGTTCCTGCTTCCGGCATTTCCAGCTTTTCTTTCGGCTTTAATTCTTCCAAAATTTCGCCGTAATCTTCCAGAGTCGCTTTAATGTTTGCGATTTCTTCAGCAAGACCATTAACAATTCCTGCGAGTTTTTCGAGCTCAGACTCTTCGCCGCCCGGCTCCTGCCTCGCCTCTTCTTTTACATCTTCTTTCGTCATTTCTTCCTCCTTTGCCCTCGCCTCACCGTTCACAATTCCCAGCGCTTCGGGATTTGATGGCGAGAACGTAAGGCTGATTTCTTTTAATTCGTTTGCGATAATCTGATTTCCACAGACGCCGTC
>JAQURJ010000154.1 GCA_028715705.1 Phycisphaerae bacterium
GAGTTTTTCGCCGGGGCGAAGGCCGGTGAATTTAATTTCGATATCCTCGCCGGGCCTGAAGCCCGAAAGCGTGATAAGTTCGCGCGCGAGGTCAACGATCTTGACCGGCTCGCCCATATCGAGCACGAATATCTCACCGCCTTTGCCCATTGTGGCGGCTTGGAGAACCTGCTGGCTCGCTTCGGGTATTGTCATAAAATAGCGTTTCATCTCAGGGTGAGTGACAGTTACAGGTCCGCCTTCTTCGATTTGCCTCTTAAAGATTGGAACTACCGAGCCGTTCGAGCCGAGCACATTTCCAAAACGGACAGTTACAAAGTGGGTATTACTTGTTCGATTGAGGTCCTGAATATACATCTCGGCTATACGTTTCTACGACCCCATAAGACTTGTGGGATTGAAGGCTTTATCGGTGCTTATCATCACAAAATTGGTTACGCCATATTTGTCGGCTGCATCGGCTGTTGTTTGGGTGCCAAGAACGTTGTTTTTAATTGATTCACCGGGATTGGTTTCCATCAGGGGGACATGCTTGTGAGCGGCTGCGTGAATGACAACATGGGGCTTGTAAGTTTCAAAAATATTCTCGACGCGTTCTTTGTCGGTGATATCGCAGATAATCGCCGACATATTCACGTCCTTGAAGTTGCTGCGAAGTTCCCGTTCGATGTGAAATAGCGGATTTTCAGCTTGTTCAACCAGCAAAAGCTGTTTAGGCTCAAAATGGCAAACCTGTCTGCACATTTCGGCGCCGATCGAACCGCCTGCGCCTGTAACGAGTATAACCTTGCCCTTGAGAAACTCTTCGATCATATTCAATTCAAGCTGAACCGCTTCTCTTCCAAGAAGGTCGTTGATATCGATGTCTCTTATCTGCGAAACCAGCAGTTTGCCCGACGCAATATCAGTTATAGACGGGACGGTTCGAAAACGAACCTTTGCGCCTTCACATACCTGGATAACTCGGCGAAGTTCCTGGTGCGTCGCCGATGGCATGGCTATTGCGATCTCTTCGATATTATAATCCTTGCAGATAGTGGAAAGCTTTTCGAGTGTGCCGAGGATGGAAATGCCGTGAATACTCGTTCCTTGTTTTGCCGGATCATCATCGATAAACCCTATCACATCATATTGTATGACCGGCATCCTATGAATTTCACGCAGAAGGGCTTCGCCCGCGTTGCCTGCTCCGATGATAAGAAACCTTTTAAGTTTTCCGCTCTCCACGGCTCGGAATTCCTCAAAGTAGAGTCTTACACCCATGCGCAGGCCGGAAAGCAAAAGTATGGTGGCAAACATATCAAGCATGAAAATAGCCTGGTCATCAGTATAGAAAAATGCCGCGAAACGCTGACGCAGAACGTCAACACTCTGTATGCCAAACCACAAAGTAACGATGACGAATGCGCTTAGCACCGAAGCGCCGGTAATCCCCATAAGGTCCGAAATGCTCACATATCGCCACCAGCCCCTGTACTGCCTGAACAAGCCGAAAACCACTAGCTTCACGGCCACAAACAGCAAAAGCAGCCTTGGATATTGCCCTGTCAACCAGTCCCTGCTGAACTGCATTCGGCTTGCCATAAGAAATGACAGCATAAGAGCTGCGGCAAAAACCACAATATGCACAAGTACTATCATGATTTTTCTGTATTTCAGCAAAGTGGCGGGGGGTGAGGCAAATTCTTTTAACTGTTGGAAATTTTCAATATTTTCTTTAGCCGGCATAAGTTTTCATATCCCAAAAAATACAAACCTAATTATAACAATAACTTAACTTCGATTCAATAGATACCGAATAAAGACCCAGTTATTTCGGTAAAATCAAGCTTTAACTTGGCAATTTACCTATTTTTCAGGGAGTTGTTCGTTTCCCTCAAAGCGCTGTGCTTGCATATAAATTTTGTCGATGGGCGTCTTGTCGATTTTGTACCTTAAAAGGGCGTAAATAATGGTCGTTGCTGTGAAATAAAAGCTTATCAGAAACGAAATCACTATTCCGATGATAATCAATCCCCATAGATGGACAAAAAATGAGGCAAAGGACTGCCCCCAGTTTGCCGCTGGCTCTCTCAAGGCCGAATTGAACACATTCATAAATTCCGGCCTCGGCCAGATTTGGGTCATTTTTGCGTCGCCGATCAGGCCCAGTTTTATAAAAAGATAGGTCAGGAGCATCAGTGAGAAGGTGAAAAATCGCACGAATATATAGCAAACAGCACCGTAAACAGCCGTTAGAACGCCATAAAAAACGAATCTCCAAGGCTGTGTGTAAATATATTCATAAGATTGGCTTATGGCGTCGAAACAATCCGAGTTTTCGTATGCCATTGATGGGAACATCAATGTGAAACCGACTGCGCCGCCTATAGCGATTATAGCCATTATCATCCCTATCAGAATCGCGAGGGGCAGAAAAACGGCCATCACGATATCGCCAGCGTAAGGGATACTGTAAATAAGCCCTAATATTATCAACGGTATACCGATACATACAATAATGAAAACCGGCACAAGAGGAGCGGCAAAAAAATTAAAGAATTTTTTGAATCCGAACCGCAAGGATTCCCCCAAACCAGGTTTTTCACCTATGGCGAACTGCAACGCCGCAATTCGGCAGATGACTCCCCCCATTGCTGCGGTTACGGCTATGAAAATCAGAAAGAATATCGAGGTATAGAAAAATTGGTATCGAAATGCCCAGCCGATAGCGTTGATAATTTCAACGGTGTTGGTGGCGGCAGCGGATAAATTGAGAACAAGGATAGACTTGACTATTCCGTGGAAGTGTTCGGTCATAAACTTCCAAAGTGTTTCAAAAACTCCCAGACGTACGCTCTTTTGGTGCGATTCTACAAAAACATCCAGTCCGGCTGGCCCTTCCAGGACGAAAGTATCCAGCTCGGTTACCCCGTAAGAAGTGACGACAACGGTTTTGTGTATATCCATCAGCCGACCGGTAAGGACTATCAGTGCCAAACCGAGCAACGCCGCAAATATCTGGGAATGATGTATCGATATACGAAATGTGCGGAAAAGATTTGGAAATAAGAATTTACCAAAAATATTTTCTCTTTCAGCCATTGTCGCATCCTTTCAAAAGCCGCCAATTTTCGACAGATTCTAATGAAATGAAGATATTTTACAAATTATTGTTCGTTTTCGTCTTGCTGTTCAATGGTGGTGATTATTTTATAATCACTGTCGAGCCAAC
>JAQURJ010000155.1 GCA_028715705.1 Phycisphaerae bacterium
ATTGTAAGCCATCTCGTAGTCCTTTACATGTTTAGCAATCCGTTAAGTCTATTATAACCGAAAAACTGGATTTATTCACTTGTTAAAAGAGCAATTCCTGGCAATTATTTATGCAACAGGCTCATTTGTCCGAAAAATTCGGAAAAACAAAATAAACCCAATGATGTAATTCTTTAGAGTTTGTTCAAAACACCCGACCGATATTCATCTTCGCCAACCTTTAGCTTTGAAACGTCAAGGGTTGGGTAATCTCTTTTAATCTGTGAATGGATACTGTCAAGCCGGTTTTCGGGCGATGGATGTGACGATAGAAATTCCGGTCCGCCTCCGCCGCCTGCCTGCATCAATATCTGCATCACTTCTTCCATAGCGTAAGGGTTGTATCCGGCTTTTACCAGATAATCCAATCCGCCCATATCCGATTCGCTTTCGTCACTGCGGCTGTATCGCAAGCCTACTATTTGCCGTGTCAGGTCGGCTACAAGAATTGCTGTCTGCGGAGTTTTTTCCGTTGTAGCGGCGTTTACAAGTAACTGTATGCCTATGTCCCGGCTCATCTGCGAGGCGGTGTGACGGGCGACAACGTGCACCGTTTCATGCGCCAGGATAGCCGCAAGCTGCGCTTCGCTGTTCAGTTTCTCCAGCATTCCCCGCGTAATAAAGATATACCCGCCGGGAAGAGCGAATGCGTTTACTGTTTTATCGTTTACGGCTGAATAATGATACGTCCAATCCTTGCGGTGGCTTACAGCGGCGATTTTCTGCCCGACGCTATCGATATAGCTCTGCAAGGCCGCATCCGGTATCTCGCCGCCCATTTCCTTGACAACTTCCGGTGCATACTGCTGACCGATCTGCAAGTCTTCGCTTTCGGAAAGCAGCATGAACTCCTTATCGCCGGAGATGGGATTAACTGCGCATCCTGCCAGCATTGTGATAACAAATGTGCCCAGAAAGATAAGTAATGTTGTTTTGGCTCTCATAATGCCCCCTTAAAATTATATTTGAATTTATCCTTTATTTATATTATAAAACCCGTTTTACTTTTTGCCAGTATTAAAAATTGTTATGGAACAGGATAAGTTTTGCAAAAGCTGTCCGGAAAAGAACACATGCCAGCAGGTTTATGAAAATCTCGGCAAATCGGGGGGCAAGTCCGTAACAAAAAAGGTATTAACCGCTTTTTTACTGCCAATAGCAGTTTTTATTGGCGGGTTAGCTGTTTTTGACAAGCTGCTGGCTGGTTCTGTCGAGAAACAGCAGGTTCGCTCCGCACTGGCGCTATTGTTTTCACTATTATTGACGTTTGCTTTGATTTTTGTTCTAAGGTTATTTTCAGACAGGAAAAACAGGAAATAATGAAGGTTAAATTACCCAAGTTTACATTTCCCGGCGGCGTTCATCCCGCGGACGGAAAGCATCTTTCAGCTGATAAGGCAATACAAACCAGCCCAGTTCCAAAGCAAGTGGCGATATTGTTAAGCCAGCATATCGGAGCGGTGTGCAAACCCCTTGTCGCTAAAGGGGATACTGTAACAAGCGGCCAGATGATAGGAAAGGCCGATGCGTTTGTCTCTGCGGCTGTGCATTCGCCGGTAAATGGAAAGGTGTTGGATATTTGCCTGCAATCGCACACGGTACTTGGCAGATGTGAGTCTATAATAATAGAAACTGCGGAAGGCAATGCCCCAAAACAGCCGGTAAATGATAAATTCAACGATAAGTTCGATGAGAGCAAATACTCCGCCGAGCAGATACTCAACGCTGCCGCCAAGGCCGGTCTTGTCGGTATGGGCGGAGCTGGCTTTCCAACGGTGGTAAAACTTCAGCCGTCACCGGATAATCCCAAAAAAGCGATGCTGATAAATGCCTGTGAATGCGAGCCTTATATTACATGCGATTACCGGCTGATGCTCGAATGGACCTATCAGCTTCTTGCGGGGATAAAATTGGCCAAAAAGGCGAGTGCTTCGCCAGTCGTTTATATTGGTATCGAGGATAATAAGCCAAAAGCGATAGAGGTACTTAAAAAAGCGATAGCCGATTCCAATTGCGGCGACGACATCAAAGTAGTCACTATAAAAACAAAATATCCACAGGGCGGTGAGCGGCAATTGATAAACGCTGTGCTGGGCAAGGTCGTGCCAACGGGAAAGATACCGCCGATGATAAGCGTGCTTGTGATGAATGTCGCTACAGCCGCGGCTCTGGCAGAAGCGGTAGTTTTCGAGAATCCGCTCACTCATCGTATTGTCACCGTTACCGGCGAAGGCATAAACCAGACCGGCAATTTTTATGCACCTGTTGGAACTTCGATACAGGCTCTTATAGATATGTGCGGTGGGCTAAAAGATGAGCCGGTGAAAGTTATTTCCGGCGGGCCAATGATGGGCTTTGCTATCGGTGATTTCTCAATGCCTATCACCAAAACAACCGGCTCAATAACGGTATTGACCGAAAAACAGATCGGAACAGCCAAATTCTCACGGCAGCAAACGGCTTGTATCCGCTGCGGAAGGTGTTTACAGGCTTGCCCTGAGCATCTGAACCCAACAAAAATCGCTCACGCCGTTAAACACGAGTTGTACGATGTAGCTCAAAACTATTATATGAGTGCGTGTATTGAGTGCGGCTGCTGCAGCTATGTATGTCCGGCGAATATCGAACTGACCGGCTACATTAAGACCGGCAAGATAATCACGGCACGGCAGAAGAAAAAAATCCCCTCTTGATAAGGTAGTCTATAGAATGAATAAAAACATAATAGTAAGTCCCGCCCCGCATGTCGGAAAACATCTTTCCACGCAGCGAATTATGCTGGATGTGATAATCGGCCTAATACCGGCAATGATAGCGGCTGGCGTTTATTTTCGTCTGCGGGCGTTGTTTGTAATAACCACCTGTGTTGTTACTTGTATGGTCAGTGAATGGCTTTGCAATATTATCCGCAAAAAGCCCAACTCCGTAAACGACCTGAGTGCGGCTCTTACAGGCATAATACTTGCATTTTCACTTCCACCATACGCAGCCGAGCGTTTATGGCTGCCGGTCATAGGAAGCGCGTTTGCGATAATAATAGGCAAAATGGTATTCGGCGGGCTGGGAGCGAACATCTTCAACCCCGCAATGGTAGGGCGGACTTTTCTTGCGGCGTCGTTCGGTGCGATTATGACCACCTGGACAGTT
>JAQURJ010000156.1 GCA_028715705.1 Phycisphaerae bacterium
GGTCGCCAATAACGGCTTTGGCATACGATGAACAGCCGGCATAACCACAAGCCCCGCAGTCAAGGTGCGGCAGGGCTTCATAGACCTGTTCGACCTTGGGGTCAACTTCGACTTTGAGTTTCTCATGTGCTATAAGCAGAACAAGGGCAAATACAAAACCAAGAGCCAGCATAATCACACCGGCAAGCCAGGCGTTGTTTATCAATTCTATTATTACATTCGCAAGTATCATCGTTTTTATTTCCGGTTATTCAGTGTTTAATGTTCATTCATCCTTTTATCATTCCGGCAAAGCCCATAAATGCAAGCGTCAGAATACCGGCTGTGATGAGAGTTATGGGTGCGCCCTTCAAACATTCAGGAACATCGCAGAGGTAGAGGTTCTCCCTGATTCCAGCCATAATGCATATCGCCATCGTAAAACCGATACCACCGCCAACACTTAATACAACCGCGTGCAGCAGTGAATCTATGCCCCAAAGATTGATGAACAGGCACAAACCCAATATCGCGCAATTGGTCGTTATCAGCGGCAGAAATATTCCGAAGCTCTCATACAGCGGCGGGAAAAATTTCCGCAAATACATTTCCACAAGTTGAACCGCACCTGCGATAACAAGAATGAAGGTGACATACTGCATGACTTCCAAGCCTAACTTCTGTAATATCCAATGGTCGATCATCCATGTCAGCGTACCCGAAAGCGCCATAACAAATGTCACGGCAAGCCCCATTCCGAAGGCCATATCTATGCGTCCAGATACGCCGAGAAATGGACATATACCGAGAAATTTGGTCAGAACAAGGTTATTAACCAGTACGATAGAAACGAAAGCGAGTACTAATGTTGTCACGGTATCCATGGTTTTTTCCCAATCAAATTGTATATTGTATATTGCATACTGTATATTATTTTTTGTTACGTCTTGCGGTATTTTGCGAGGCCACAAAAATAGCGGTTAGCTCCTGAGCTTCCCGCAACAATTCGCTAACCTGCTGCTTTGTAACCAGTTTCTCATCGGCCTAAAATTCAATCCAAAAATACGATTCATCCGTTTCTTCAATGACAATGGCGAGCTTTGCAATAAACGTTGCTCTTGACTGTGCGATACAGACCGCTCTGTAATTTGACGCAGCGGATGTTGAACTGCGAATAAGCTGGCCGGAAATATGCCTTCCAAGCTGAGTATTTGGCAACTTTGTACATAATTTCACACAACGATGTGCGAACATTTTTACCCGCTGCTTCAATTCTTCTTTATTCATAGCCACGCTTTTTTAATTTACATTTTACAATCTACAATTTTCAATTTTTTAAAGCTTTCTTGCTGCTGATTATATTTGCCCCGCCAAGTAAAAGTCCCAGCGTTACAAATGCTCCGACAGGCATACCCATCGCTGCCCACGGTGTGAACCAATCGCCGATGATCTTAATGCCCGCGATATTTCCTGTCGCCAATAGTTCCCGTACAGAGGCCAGAACCGCCAATGTAAGAGTAAATCCAAGCCCCATGGCAAGAGCATCGATGATACTAATAACCACTCCGCTCTTGCTTGCGCAGGCTTCGGCTCGGCAGATGATAATACAGTTCACTATAATAAGCGGTATATACGGTCCGAGAGCTGCGCTCATATCTGGAACAAACGCCTTAAGGTACAGATCGACGATAGTGACAAATGCCGCTATTGTCAAAGTGAACATTAGGATGCGGACATGCGGGCGAAGGAAGTTTCGCATAAGGCTGACCACGATATTGGAACATATAAGAACGAATATAACGCTAAGCCCCATCGTTATCGCAGGTTTCACCGCTGCGGTTACGGCAAGGGTGGGACACATTCCAAGAACAAGACGAAGAACCGGGTTTTCTTTCCACAGCCCGTTGACCATTATATTTCCGACAGAGAGCGACTTTTCGGCCATTATTTTTCTCCGTTCATTTTTTCTTTTATCTGCAAAAGGGTGTTATTGATTATATTTACGACAGCGGTGCTTGATACGGTCGCGCCGGTTATGGCAACGATCTTGTCATCCATTATTTTGGGGTCGCCTGTCTTGACCAGTTCGAGTTTGTCAGCTGGTATGCCTTTGAACTGGTCGTTGTAGTAAGCATCTTTTATCTTATCACCGAAACCGGGCGTCTCATTGCTGAACAGTACGCTAAAGCCCGCCATTTCTTCTAATTTTTCATCGACGGCTACGACGAGGATAATCTTATCCGCGAAGCCGGCGCCGACAGCTTTGAATACGTAACCAACCGTTTTATCTTCATTGAGGGCTTTATAAACTTCAGTCTCAACGGGTTTGCCTTTTGAAGATTTGATCGTAACTTTTTTGTCGAGAGTGAACTTGTCAGCCTGGGGGATAAGTACGCTTGCGCTGTCACTGAACTTTTTTTCCTCATTTGCCTTGATTCGCGGCTGCCATGCGGCGTTGGTTATCGCAAGCAGCAATCCAAAGAAAAACGACGCTGTGATAAGCAGCCAGCTTTGTGCTAAAAAGTATTTTATTTTAACCATTGGGCTGTCCTCCAAGCGGTTTGTGTTTGCAGAATCGGTCGATCAGCGGCGTAATTGAGTTCATCAGCAAGATGGCGTACATGAAACCTTCAGGGTATTCACCGACAATTCGGATAAGGATAGTAACGGCACCGACGCCAGCTGCGAAAATAAGCATCCCTTTTTCTGTCAAAGGCGCTGTCACCGGATCGGTTGCGATAAAAATCGCCCCGAACAGCATCGCTCCGCTTGTCAGATGGAAAACAGGTGATATAAATTTGTCTGAATTTATCAAATGCGGAATAGCCGCACACACAAATGCTGCGACAAGCACTCCGACCGGTATGTGCCATGTAATCGTTTTTCTAACCAGAAGCCATATACCGCCGATAACCAGGGCAAGCACGCTTGTCTCGCCGAGACATCCGCCGGTATTGCCCCAGAAAGTTTTATTCAATTGTTCGTTAAATACCTTTATTGCGCCGGCAGCGGCCTTTTTTGCTTCCTTGACACAGGCTAAAGGCGTCGCTTGCGTAATGGCCTCGGTATTGGTTGGTGATATTATCGGCATCGCGCTGTCTATCGTTGCTGGAACTGTCCAGGTGGTCATAATCGCACCGAACG
>JAQURJ010000157.1 GCA_028715705.1 Phycisphaerae bacterium
GTTTCCTTTACTATCGACATAATCTTTCCGCAGCGAATAACCGAAAATCATTCGCTGTGTTTCCGTTGTTCCTCCGCCGGCTCCGAAATTCCTGTCCGCCTCGGCAGCGCTGAACTGCAAAGCATCGACATAAATTTTGCTGCCTTTGGAAATCAGATTTCCTTTCCCGCAAACGACAATTTTCAGCTCGTGCTGTTTGTTTTCCAGCCCGCTTCTGTAATAAAGAAGCTGTGCGTTTCTTTGCGAAGGACTCCAGCAGTCAATCAGCGTCAGTTGTTTTTTGCCGTCTAAATAAACATCCGCCAATCCGCCGTCCGGCGAAACCGAACCGAGCAGCCGAACCTGATTGCCCGTGAACACATAAGAAACCGCCGCGTCTTTTTTATTTGAAACATTGACGCTTCCGCCGATTGCATTTTCAAATTTTAACTGTTCCCATTTTCCGCTGTACTGCATCTGCGAATCGTCAATTTCACTTTGCCCGTCGCTCTCGCCGAGAACCACAATGTTTTTACTTTTGCTATGACGAATGCTTACCATAAAATCGCCGTCCGCAAGCCGTTCGACTTTATATCCATTTTTTTGCAGTTCTGTCAGCAGCGGCAGTTTTTTACCGTTTGCTGTGATTTCCGTCGGCTCAAATGACAGCCGCAGCAAATCCGTTGTCCCCTCCGGCGCGTCAAATGTCGAGTATGTAATTTTGTTTTTTGCGTAGACAACTGAATTGACTACCGAACTGCTGCGAACGATATGATTTTCTCGCTTGGCGCCGAGTACATCCGCCGACCACGCCATCGCCTCTATTGCCTGACACAGCGGCCACGGATGCGCCAGATTCGACCATTCGCCCGTTGCCACCGCCTGACCGTACAGCCCGTCTTTCACAACGCCGTTTGTGTCGCTGTCATAAGTTGCCATTATCATCATTCGCCTGCCGATTTCAAAAATCCGCTTATCGTTGGCCAGAACGCCGTATCGAATCAGCGTCGGAGCCGCCGTATATTGATTATACGAAAGCGATGTTCCGCAGCACGTTGCCGATTCCGGAAACGCCCAGGCGCCGCTGTAAACATTCCCAGCCGAGCCTGCATCTGTGCCGTTGCGATTAAATATCAGCGTCAGAATATTTCGCAAATCCATTTTCCAGTTTGGAAAATCGTTTGGATTTTTCATAATATAATCGCCGATTATAGACACTGTTCCGCAAATAATCGGATTATCCCAATCCCAATAACTTCTGCCCCAGTGGTCGTTTTCCAGCCACCCCGGCCAAATAACATCATTCAAATATCGTACGCCTGCCTGCCTTGCGTTGACAATTGCGTTATCCCTGCCCGTGTAGCCCAGCCTGATTAAATCATCGAGAAATTCCAGAATCATAGTAGCGCTGCCCGTCAACTCATCAGACCAGCCGACAACTGATGGGTCGGTATAACGATTCCACGGCGGCAAATTAGGGTCGAAATTGCATTTTTCCGCAAACACATCGCCCCAGTGTTTCGCTGCTTCCAAATATCTTTTGTTACCGGTGAGTTTATACGCACGGATGATTTCCGTTCCGACAACCGCACAAAGGTCGAGCTGATTTCGTCCCTTCGGGTCGCATTTCCCATAAGCCTTCCCACGCGTCGGCGTAGCAATTGGAAAATTCGGCCACGCATCATTCTTATCTGTCTGTCCGTAATCTAAAATATAATCTGCCGTCAGCGGAATATACAAAAACGCTATCGGGTCCGAACTGTATGCGTAATACGCTGTCAGACCTTTGATAATACTCCACGCCCTCTGCGACAAGTCGCCGCACATCCAGTCGTTTGTCGGCGGAATTAAAATTGTGCCGTCGTCCTGTATTTTCCAGTGTGAGTTATAAACAAAATCCGGCGCAGCCATCACTGCCTTTTTTGTATCGACCCACGGATAACGCTTTAGAACTTCAACTGCAATCCGCAGTCTGTTATCTAATGGCCCGTTCTCTCCGCCGTCCCACGGAGATATTACGCCATATTCGTCTTGAACAGTTTTGTTGGCGTAATATCGTTCCATTGTTGTCGCAGAACAAGAAATACTCGAAAAAAATAACAGGATTAACAGTTTTGATTTGTTCGATTTCATTTTGGCTTTCCTGAAAAACATATATATAGATTTTAAGCGGTTTTTATAAATCAGTCCAGAGAAAACAATACAGACAAACGTCGCCTGTGCCGGAGGGCAAACATTGAAGTTGCTCCGACAGGGATAAGTTTAAGGCAAACTCTTTTAAAAAATAAGCAAAACTCTCAAAATACACGCACCACTAAATTGTCTCCGCAGCTTTCTGCCGCTATGAGATGTTTTATGGGGCGTAACCCGCAAAATGCCGATACGGGCCGAAGCCTGACACATTCTATAACAGTATTATAGCTGGAAAAGTTTTTTGTAAAATAGTTGAAACGCTCAAAAACATACTTAATAATCTCATTTGTTGATATTATTGGAAAAAGAATGCTCAAAACTCTCATAGAACTAAAGTTTTTAAAATATTTTGCGGCTGCAAATGTGTTTATACTTGACTTTATACACCAAATTAGAGATTATACTCGAAGTTGCAAAAAGTTTAACCGGTAAATCTAATATAAATACATATTAAAAAGTCTCAATTATATGGATGCAGGAAGTAATCTTAAATATCTGGCCGACAACCTGATTACCTCGCCGGGTTGTGATAGAAGGCTGCTCAACCTTAGTCAGCCCGAAGCTACGCCGTTTCGGCAGAGAGACATTATTCTGGCTTCAACCTGCGACATCAAAAATAAATTTCAGGCCGAACGAAAACATCCGACCGTTCATATTCTCATCTTTTCTATTCAGGGAAACGCCAGGCTCTTCACGCAGGAACATCTTCGCAAGGGAGTGCTGATTGAACCGGGACAGGTTGCGATATTGCCCGCTCATCATTTCCACTGCTACAAAACGCAGGCCTCGCGATGGAAAGCGATATGGTTTTACCTGGCCGATACCGAAACCTGGCATCAGGTAAAGGAAAGCAAACCACACGTTAGACGCTCGGTTGTGTTTAGCGAGCTTTGTGCCGCTA
>JAQURJ010000158.1 GCA_028715705.1 Phycisphaerae bacterium
CCCGAGATCTTTTCCCCGTTTCTCCGATTCGATCCACTTATGGCGCTCGATTTCCTCTCGCTGCATCTTCATCATCGCGGCCTGACGCTCGACACGCCACCCTTCGGAGTGCTGATCAAACCATTCAGCCTCGGCTTCTTCATAACTGACGTCACAACCACGTTCGCGAGACATGACGTCACGGTGACGCTCAATGGCTTGTGACTCAGCTCTGCTCAACTTTGTCTCCAATGCCGCCCACCTCGTATGAGTCCAGAAACATTCAAGTGCTTCCCCGCTCGGGAAACCCGGAAATTACTCCGCTTATCCACAATTTCGTGTGGGGAGAATCGTGTAATTCAATTATACCAGGCTTTCACTGGTATGATGCTTGTATCAAATTTTGAGAGGGAAGTCAAGAGTTTCTTGTCTCGTTATTCTCTGAATTTTCAGTTTAGGTAATGGTTTCTCAACCCAGGCCGAAGGACCAAAACCTTGGGCTAAATTTCGCACGGCTTTTAATGTGTTGTCGTAATTTTCAAAAGGTTCGCCCATTCCCATAAAGACGAGATTGTTTATTTTGCAGCCGGAATCTTTGGAAATGGCGTTCACCTGGTCAACGATTTCGCCCGCGGTCAGTGAGCGTTTGAATTTCAGATAGCCGGTTGCACAAAATTTGCAGCCGAGCCGGCAGCCGATTTGCGTTGAAAGGCATATTGTTTTTCTGTCTTTTTCGTTGAGCAGCACAGATTCGATATTGTGGCCGTCGGATGTTTCGAAAAGATATTTTTCTGTGCCGTCCGGGTCGCAGAGTTTTTCGGCGATTTTAAGTCCTGAAATAAAATAACCCGCTTCTGCCAGTGCAGCGCGTAAATCTTTGCTCAACGGCGTTATCAGGCCGATGTCGTTCGCGTCTTTTTGATGAATAAACGTGAAAATATATTTGGCAATATACGGCTTTACGCCGAATTTCGCGGCGATTTGCTCAAGTTCCGACAGTGTTTTATTTTTCAAGTCTTTGTCCATAAGGCGAAGCATTATATCATAGTCGGCAGTCAATAGCCAGCGGCCAGTCTGTAATGTCGGGTATTTTCATTTGACCTTCTGTATAATCGTAAGTATAATTCCGGCAACATTATATACTTTTATGGAGTTTGCATAATGGATCCGAAAATTTTCAAGGCTTATGACATTAGAGGCATTTATCCTGACCAGTTAAACGAGGATGCTGCCTGGAAAATCGGTAATGCGTCAGCATCATTTTTAAGATCGCTTTTGCGCGGTTATGAGCGGGGGCTGGCCAATCGTCAGAGTTTATGCGTCGGCCACGATATGCGAACACACAGTCAGGGGTTGTCGGATGCACTGATTGCCGGTATGGACGCGGCAGGAGCGAATGTAATAGATATCGGAATGATTGATACCCCGCAAATTTATTTTGCGATAAATCATCTCGGCACCTGCGGCGGTGTGCAGGTTACAGCATCGCACAACCCAGCTCAATATAACGGATTTAAAATTTCCGGTCTTGAGGCCAAGCCTGTCGGCCAGGACACAGGCCTTAAAGAGATAAAGCACATAGCGACCGCGCTGCTTCATACTCGCGGAGCTATGGATGGAACGATTGAAAAATATGATATTACCGACGCTTACAAACAGCACATCCTGAAATTTCTCGATGCAAAAGTTAAGCCGCTGAAAATGGTTATTGATGCGTCGAATGGAATGGCCGGCAAAATGGTGCCGCTGATTTTTGAAGATTTGGGCATTGAGATTATCAGGCTGAATTTTGAACACGATGGCACGTTTAAACACGAGCCAAATCCGCTGGTCGAGAGCAATCTGACACAGCTTAAGGCGGCGGTTAAAAAACGCAAAGCCGATGTCGGAATATGTTTTGACGGCGATGCGGACAGACTGATTATGGTTGACGAAAACGGCGAGACTATCGGCTGCGATATTCTGACCGCTCTTTTGGCGCAGTATTTCCTCGAAAAGAATCCAGGCGCCGCGATTGTTTATGACCTGCGAAGCAGCTGGGTTGTTCGTGAGGAAGTTTTGAAATATGGCGGACTGCCCAGACGCGAAAGAGTCGGGCATTCATTTATGAAAAAGACGCTGCGAACGGCAAGAGCGGTTTTCGGCGGCGAGCTGAGCGGCCATTTTTACTATCGTGATAATTTTTTTGCCGATTCAGGGTTTATAACGCTCGTTCATTTAATCAATGTTTTAAGCAGAGCATCGCAGCCAATCAGCGAACTTGTCAAGCCTTTGAGAAGATATTTCTCAAGCGGTGAAATTAATTTTGCTGTCGATGATAAAGAAGCGATGATGAAAGAACTTAGTAAAAAGTTCGGTCAGGGCGAAACTGATGACCTCGATGGTATAACAATTCAGTTTAAGGACTGGTGGTTCAACTGCAGGCCGAGCAATACCGAGCCGTTTTTGAGGATTAACATTGAGGTGAAAACAAAAGAGCTTTTAAATAAGCAGCTTGCGGAAATCAAGGGAATACTGGGCGAGCCGACAAAACATTAAAAAATTGCATAAAAGCAAAAGCGCAAAAAAAGAGCATAAGCCTTAAAACTTATACTCTTTTATTTTGATGATTAATACCAATCTATTTATTTACCATAGATTAGCTTCAATTGTTCCTGGGTGGGCATACTCGGATAGTGTTCGCCCCTGGGACCAACAAATTCCGTTCCCTCTTTTTTCAGGGCAACGAGAAACTTTGTGCCGTCAACTTTGGTAATCTCAATATTAAAATCAGTCTGGCTCGCACTTGGGTTTGCGCCATACAAAGCCTTTAGCTGGTCTTCAGTCGGCAGGGTGGTATATACTTCGCCAGCAGGTCCAATGTAATTTGTGCCGCTCTTTTGCAGGATAACCGGAGTTTTGGAGCCATTGCCGTTGTCAATACTGATTACCACACTCTCAGATTTCGCTGTATCAGCAGCCTGCACATTAGACTTCAAACCATACTGAGCCTTCAAATGGTCTTCCGTCGGCAATGTTGAATAATACTCGTTCGACGGCCCGACAAAGCC
>JAQURJ010000159.1 GCA_028715705.1 Phycisphaerae bacterium
TCAGAATATTATCCGAACCGCTCTGCGCAGGTATATGCAGATAGTTGCAGACCTTGGGCAGACCAGCCATCGCGCGGCATATAGGCTCGAAGTATTTTTCGGCTGGGTAGCTGGTGACAAAGCGTATCCACCCAATACCGTCAATTGCCGACGCCATTTCCAGTAGGTCGGCAAGGCAATATGTCTTATCCCCTTGTTTATATTCGTAGGAATTGACCGTCTGGCCAAGCAGGGTTACAAGCTTTACGCCTTCGGCTGCGAGGCGTTTTATCTGCTCTATTATCGTATGCGGCGGACGAGAGACTTCCGGCCCGCGGACATAAGGAACAATGCAATAGGTGCAGAAATTATTGCAGCCGCGCATTACACGGACGAATGCTTGATTGGGGATTTGCTTGTCGTCACTGTCGTGGACTGTTTCAAATTTTTCGAGGCGGGCATCGAGAGTTGCATCAAAGGTACGAATTTTGTCAGTAACGGCTATTGTCTGTTGGCGGGTTTTTAAGATTTCAGTTATCAATTGCGGCAGTTGCGGTATCTGCGATGGGCCAGCGACTATGTCAACAGTCTTATTTTCGAGCAGTTCATTGCCAAGTCTTTGCGCCATGCAGCCGAAGATACCAACGATCATACGGGGGTGCTTCTCTTTTATATTCTGCAAGTGGCCGATATGGGACAGAACTTTTGTTTCGGCATGTTCGCGGACTGAGCAGGTGTTTATCAAAACAATATCGGTATTCTTTACCGAATCAAGCTGAGTGAAACCGGCCTGCTTTAATGCCGAGGCGACCAGAGAAGTATCGAGTTTGTTCATCTGGCAGCCGAAACTTTTGATGCAGAATGTAAGCCCTTTATTTTGTGTCATTTTTTCAACTGGTGCGTAGTTTTACATTTCGGGCATACGATATTGGGCTTTTTGTAGTTCGGCGGGATTTTGAATTTAAGACCGCAGGCACATGTAAGGAATACAAATCCATTTACCTTTCTCATAAGGTCGCCGACCTGATGAAGCTGCTTTTCGATTTGCTGCTGGCGGCTTTGGTCGCCGGCTTGACGCAGTGCTATTTCCTCTTTGGATAGAGCCGCAACGGGGACGATGGTTTTCTTGTGTGTGACATTTGCGTAGGCATCTGAGTAATCCTTAAACGACGCTCCGTGACTCATATTTCGCAGGATGCGAATTCGCTCGCTGATAGGGGGGTGCGTGCTGGTAAGGTCATTTAACTTCATTGCTTCCTGCCGCTTTAAAGGGTTTACGATGAACATCGGAGCATTGACTTTGTTAGCCGTAGCAAGCTGCGGAGCCGGGTCGTTGGCTATTTTTTCAAGCGCGTTTGCAAGGCCCTCTGGGTAGCGAGTCAATCTTGCCGCACCAGCGTCGGCGAGGTATTCGCGCCGACGGGAAAGGGCGAAGTAAAGCAGGTATGCGAATATAGGCGCAAGTATTGCTGCGATAAGAGCGATAACGATCATAATAATTTCGGCTTGCCCTGAACCGCGTGAACTTGACGAATATCTCCGGCGTGAGCCACCGAGCGAGCGGTAGAACATACCGCGAAGGAAAACTTGCGACAGCAGGACAATAGCGCCGAGCATTATTCCGGCCATGGTGACAAACAGGATATCCCTGTGCAGAATGTGGCTCATCTCATGTGCGATGACGCCTTGCAGTTCGTCGCGGTTGAGGCGGCTAAGCAATCCAGCGGTTACAGCGATAGAAGCCGATTGCGGGTTTCTGCCCGTGGCGAAAGCATTCGGCGCGGGGTCGCTGATGATATAGATTTTCGGCATTGCCGGAAGGCCAGCTGCTATTTTCATTTCCTCGACAATATTGAAAAGCTGGGGATGGACGTCGTGCGTGACCGGTCTTGCTTTACTTGCGACAAGGAGTATCTGGTCGCCGCTGGAAAAACTAACGATAGCGAGTAAAAACCAGACGGATGTGGCGATGATAATACCGATAAGACCGCCTTGCTGGCCGAAAAAGCCCATACCGATAAAAAAACCCAGCAGCACAAGCACCGCGGCCATTAAGACCATCAGTATTATCGAGTTTCGTTTGTTTGCGCGAATCAGTTCAAACATAGCGGTAATTCTTAGTTGAAGCTAACCTTTGGTACTTCTCTTTCAGCTGCGTTTTCGACTTGGAAGAAGTCGCGTTTGCCAAAGTTGAATGCTCCGGCTACCATATTCGACGGGAACATCTGTATCTTATTGTTGAAGAACAATACCTGATCGTTGTAGTTCTGCCGTGAAAAGGCGATCTTGTTTTCAGTACTGGCCAATTCTTCTTGTACAGCGAGAAAATTCTGGTTAGCCTTAAGGTCTGGATAGTTTTCGACAACAAGCATAAACTTGCTCAGTGCTTCTGAAACCTGGCCTTCCGCCTGTGCAGTGTCGGTGACGGATTTTGCCCCCATAGCTCTTGCGCGAGCGTCGGTTACCGCTTCCAGTGTCCCTCGCTCGTGCTGCATATAACCTTTAGCCGTCTCGACAAGGTTCGGAATGAGGTCGCGGCGGCGTTTCAACTGCACGTCGATCTGCGACCACGAGTTATCCACCTGATTACGCAGGCCGATAAGGCTGTTATAGACCCCGATCACAAAAACAATCAGCAACAAAACTACTACGGCGATTCCAATCAAAACATACATAGTATTTCTCCCAAATTATTTAGTTGAAAATTTGTAAATTGTCAGTTGGTAATATGTTTGGCCGGGTCTTAAAACCACGGATGGAAAATTTTTATGATTAGGTGAGTCGGGATAATGCTGTGCTTCAAGGCAAAGGCCGCCATGTTTATTATATGTTGAATCCTTGCCGCGGCATGTGCCGTCAAGGAAATTACCGGAATAGAATTGCACAGCCGGCTCAGTAGTCACAACTTCCATAATACGGCCCGATATCGGCTCGGTAACAATGGCTGCAAGGCGAAGCTTTCCGGGGGTACCTTCAATTATATAGTTATGGTCAAAACCGCTTTGTAATTTTTTTAAACGGTCGCCGATTCGTGCCGGTTC
>JAQURJ010000160.1 GCA_028715705.1 Phycisphaerae bacterium
ATAAGAATTATCACAGCCCGCAAACGCGTGCTGCAATATCTCGATATGATGTACCCGTCACCGATGAAGTGCGAGACGCTGTTCCAAAGCATCCTGTACGTCGACCCCGGCCTCGAACCAGCTCTCTTCAAAAAAGATGTCTACTATCTTAAAGACAAGGAGTACATTGAGTTTGTGGACGAAAAAATTGGCGGCTTCGCGAGCTTTTACAACAAGGTCATTAAGCTCACGGCCAAAGGCAAAGAAATTGCGGAACAAACACTAACCGACCCCGCGCTTGAAATCTAAAGGAAATATTATGAAAAAACAAATACCCCTCTTAGCCCTGACAGTCTTATTAGCAGCCGTTCTTTTTGCTGTCGGCTACTACAATATTTGCTTCATAGAAGCTATTAATGCTGAAACCGTCTTTACCAAATCGACCGATTCGTATTACGGCAGATATTCTGCGGTCAGCCGGTACACAGCCGTTATCTCACCTGCAGCCGGCGACGCAAACGATATCAGTTCTTCTGTTTCGAGTGAGCCAATATTCGGAGAGTTACGGCAGATTACTTTGGCGGCGGACGGCAATGACTACGATTTCAAGGTCATCATCAAAAATCGAGACCTAATAACTATTTACGAAAAAGCGGATTGCAATACCGCTCTGCTGCCTATAAACAGCACACTTAAGATGCCCGACAGTAATTACCCCGGCATTCTAAACACTGGGCCGTTAATCTTCGAGACGAACGACATCGATGTCAATAATCTGACCTCGTTAACCATCTCCATAGACTATATAGAGCATAGGTATTGATGAGCAAGGATCGCCGCATACATTCTGTAATAGACCGGCTGCCGTCTGACTTACGGGAGACTCTGACCCGAATGGTTGTTGATAATGAGTGGCCCGCTGATTTTCCGTTTAGTAAAAGTTTCGGATTCGGCGATGCCATCGAAGAGCCCAAGGGCAATCCCCGTTACGAAGACCTTGTGACTTATTGCGTTTTTAAGGGCTACAGCGTCTCGTTGTCTGCGATAGGGCGGTTCGGTAAAAGGATGCGGATATTGGCCCGCATGAAGCAAGCGGGGGCTATTACACGCGATATTATGGCCGACATCAACGCGGACAAGGCATCTGCAACTCAAAAAGCTGTCGCGGAGATGATTACGGCAACAGCGATTGACTTGATTACTAACCATGACGAATTCGATGCTAAAGAACTTCGCGACATCGCGAAGGCGATGAAAGATTGCACTGCGATTGCAATTAACTCCGACAAATATACCCGGGAGCAGTTTAAGGTAAAGATTGAGCGGGCTGCAGCATCGACTAAAGATAAACTCGGTAAAGCCGGCGTCGATAGAAAATTAATTCAGGAAATTATAGATGAGCATTTGGGAGTTGTAAAATCATAGCTCAAAAGACCGACAATTTGATTTCAAAGGGCTATTTCCTGCCGTACCAGAATCGATGGATTCTTGATTTGAGCAAATATAGGCTTGGAGATAAAAGCCGAAGAGTCGGCCTATCGTACGCCGAAAGCTACAGGGCCGTAAGAAAACGAAATCTCACTAAAGAAAAAATTGATTACTGGTATTCGTCCGCCGATGAGTCAGCCGCTCTCGAATTTTCCCTTTATTGCCAACAATGGTGCGAGATGTTTGATGCCGTCGCTGAGCATGTCACCGAAACTTACGATGATATCGTGGGCGACAAGCTAGTAAAAAGAAATAATTACGTAACCATATTTCCCCATAGCCGCTCTCGAATCAATTGCATGTCCAGCAATCCCCGCCGATTCAGGAGCAAGGGCGGCGATGTCTGCCTTGATGAATTTGACTGGCATGATAATCCAGAAGAAATGTATTCGGCTGCCGAGCCATCGGTGGCTTGGGGATACGAGCTTACAATTCTCACGACCCGCAGTCACGAAGGCTCGCTATTTGACAGGCTTGTCGGTAAGGCAAAAAAAATTATTTCAGGCGAGCTTGACCCGAAAAAAGATATCGTCCTTCCATGGTCTTATCATTTCATCCCAATAACTATCGCCGTCAATGAGGGTCTCGCGGAAAAAATTTACAAACTTGACCATGTTGACTTAGAAGCCAGAGAAAAGTTTATCCGCGAATGCCGCGCTCGCGCATTAAATGAGGATAAGTTTAATCGCGAATATATGTGCGTACCTTCAATGGAGGCAAGCACGCTAATTCCTTATGATTTGTATTTTGCCTGCCAAGATGACGCGTGTCTGGGTAAAACCAATAACGGCTCTTATTACATGGGCTTTGATATTGGTCGCAAGCACGACCTTACTGTTTTTTGGGTATGCGAGCTTGTCGGCGATGTACTTATAACAAGAGAAGTCAAAAGGCTGTATAACGTAAAATACCCAATACAAAAACAAGTTGCAGCGGACCTAATGCGCAAATACAACATCAATAGGGCTTGCGGAGATTATACGGGTAAAGGTGACGCGTTAATTGAATTTTTACAGGTAGATTTCGGCGAACATCGGGTAGAACCTGTGACGTTTTCAAGCCCCGTCAAAGATCACTTAGCTTCGGCGGTATTAAGTAAAATGGAAGACAGAAAATGCCGCTTGCCTGACGATCCTAAAATTAGAGAAGCGTTCCATACGATCCGAAAAGAAATTACTGCTACCGGCAATATCAGGTACGATGCAGCTCGGACGGAGGATGGCCATGCCGATGAGTTTTGGGCCTTCGCCCTTTGTTGCGAAGCCGCAGTCAACCCTCAAACTTCAGAGTGTATTTTATTATGAGCCTAAAAAGTCATATTAGCGGATTAGCAGGCAGGCTTGTTGGTAAGGCCTTGAGTTTATCGACCTATGCCCGACTGTGGCTGGGCGGCGGCGATCCGCAAAGCGAATCCGACTCAAAATCAACGGCCCCCTATAAGCAGGTCAGCCTCGTATTCACTTGCGTAAACAAGTTGATTTCGTCCGTTCAAGGCCTGCCGCTTA
>JAQURJ010000161.1 GCA_028715705.1 Phycisphaerae bacterium
GACCCCTTGAAGTTATAAAGGCAATGAGCAGACTTCAGGGGCATATGACGCAAAATCCGGTAAGTTTTGTACAGGCGGCCGCTCTTGCCGCTTTTGCCGAGCCGGATAACGAAGTTGAAAAAATGAGGCTCGAATTTGAAAAACGCGGCATATATATGGCTGAACGGCTGAATTCCATAAACGGCGTCAAATGCTCGGAACCTACCGGTGCATTTTATTGTTTCCCGGATGTATCGGCACATTACGGCAGAACTATCGGCGGTGCAAAAATAAATAACAGTATGGATTTTGCCGCCGCTTTACTGGAACAGGCAAATGTCGCTCTCGTGCCGGGCGGACCTTTCGGATGCGATAAACACGTTCGCCTGAGTTTTGCGGCATCTATGAAAATGATAACGAAGGGAATCGACAGAATCGAAAAATGGCTCAAGAGCTGACAATAAATAACAAACCGCCGCTGAGCGGCTGGCCTATGCTCATTTTCTGGTGGGCAATGATTCTGTTTGCCCTGCACGCTTCGACACATATGGTCGGAGCAGGCGATACGTGGGTGGCTATGGCCTGCGGAAGACATTTTCTAAATCACGGCGTCAATACCGTCGAGCCTTTCAGTGCCAATTCGCACAAACCCGGCCCGACAGAACAAGAAGTAAAAACCTGGCCCAAATGGGCACAGTGGGTTACCGAAAAAGTCGGACTCGAAACGGTTAAATTCTGGCACCCGACAGGATGGGTCAATCAGAACTGGCTGACACATGTTTTATTCTACTGGCTTACGCACGAATCGCCTTTCGCGGATGCTGAAACATTTGATAAGCCCATCGAAGGACAGAACATCAGTTATAACAGCCTCGTTTATTGGAAGTATGCGCTATATATAATTACTATAATAGTAGTTTACTATACAGGCAGAGTTCTGGGAGTAAACTCCGCGCTTTCCGCAGTTTTTTCCTGTTTTGCTTTGTTTGTCGGCAGGACATTTTTCGATATCAGACCGGCCGGGTTTTCGAATATGCTCACAGCGGTCTTGCTGTTTATATTTGTTCTTGCCGTATATAAAAATTACCTTTACATCTGGCTGCTCGTGCCGACAACAGTTTTATGGTGCAATCTGCACGGCGGATATATTTATGTGTTTGTCGTTCTTATCCCATTTATCGGATTGCATCTTTTGCTGTTGCTGCCGAAAAAAATTTCAATGTGCCTCTGTTATATCGCCGGCTGGCTGCTGCTCTGTGCCCTTGCCGTCAAGTTTCGCCTGCACGAATACCTTGCATACATAAAATTTTCTTATGACGGATTATTATTCTTCGTTTTGATTCTGGCCGGCGCAAGTATAATTCTAACAAGCCTGAAAAATATAAAAACAGGCCTGTTCCATTCGTATCATATTATCAGCACTTTTATCGTCTTTATTGCAGCCTCGAATATGTTCTATCCCGCAGGCATAGACAGGTTGATGGGACAGCAGATATTTAATGCCTATGTAACCGACTCCAGACTTGCTTTTTTTGTTGCTTTCATCGGCTTCTTGATCACAGTAGTAATGCTCGGAGCATTCAAAAGCAGACTTAAAACTATAAGTTTTAAGTGCTGGCTGCATACTGTTGCTGCAGCGGTTGTCGCGTTTGTTGCTATGATTATTGCCAACCCCTTCAGGCTGACAAATCTGACACATGTGTTCGTTGCCACCGTAGGCGAAGATGCCAAAATCTGGAAGACAGTCAACGAATGGCATCCTGCCTTCGAATGGAACAATCCTGTCGGTGACGAAACACCCTTCTTAATTATGTATATAATAGCCTGGGTTCTGCTTGCTTTGTGGGTTGTTTGTCTCGCGATGAAGCCTAAATACGGCGGCGCAAAACAGGATAGAACTAAAACCGCAATTGCACATGATTTGCCGCAATATAATTGGCCTATGCTCGACTTGCCGCTGATGATGATTGCTTCACTGACAATTTATATGACCGTCGGTTCAAGAAGGTTTATACCGGTTGCCGCTATCGCAGCCTGTCCCATTATGGCGATGTTTGTCGATACCTCTGTCAGGATGATTGCTGCTCTTGTAAATCTTAAGAGAACCAATAAAGCAGTTTTGCCCGCATTTCCCGTAAAGCTGCAAAGGTATCTGACTGCCGTTGCTCTGGCAATCGTCGTATTTCTTACTTTCTGGTGGGGCTATTGGTATAAAACTATTTATCTCAATCCCTGGCCGGACAGCGATTATTTGACCAGCGAATTTATGCGTATGACCGCCTCTCACGTCAAACCGTTTAAAGCCTGCCAGTTCCTCAGGGACAATAATATCAGGGGGAAGGTTTTTAATTACTGGACAGAGGGCGGCTTTATTGCTTATGGTCAGATTCCCGACCCAAATACCGGCAAAACGCCTCTTCAGCTCTTTATGGACGGCAGGGCTCAGGCTGCATATAACACCGACGCTTATCACCACTGGATGTATATAATGAGCGGCGGGGATGTCGCCTACAGGGTCAAACAGGCAGGCAGGAATTTGACAGATTCGGATTATAAAGAGGTAGGCGAATGGCTCGATAAAAAATTACAGGAGGAAAATGTCGAAGTAGTTTTTATGCCTCGTGGGCAGTTCAACTCAGAACTTGTCAAGGGACTGGATGCCATCCCGGAACACTGGCGGCTCATATTTATGAATGACCTGCAGCGAATATATGTCGATACGAGAACACAGCAGGGCTTAAAACTTTATCTGGGCCTGTTTGACGGCCGGACAAAGTTCCCAGATAAGTTTTCTGAATCGATGACTAAAGGATACAGTCTTTTACGTCTGCAGGACAAAAATATGACCAAACCGGGGTACGATTATGTCGTACAGGCCTTTATGCAGAGTTCCTCCCAAATGGCTATCATCGAATTGATGCAGGCTGCCGGCAGATATCAGGACTTTAGGAGCCAAACGGTGGATATCTTCAGTC
>JAQURJ010000162.1 GCA_028715705.1 Phycisphaerae bacterium
CCAGTTGCAGGGGCGAAGTGTTATCGAGTATTTGCGTCATGTCTGTCATTGTCATTTGAACGGCCTTCCCGTTCCATCATTAATAAAAACAGCAGATGATTTAGCCAAATCTGCTTGAACGCTTACGGAATTTTTGTACTTGATACGAAGGCGCACAAAAATTACTTGCCGATAATCCGAACAAACGGCATTGGGATGCCCGGGTATGGGGAAGGGTGGTTTCGATTAAAGGATTGGCGCAAGGCTCTTTTGTATGTGACGGACAGGCGGCGGGTGGTTGTTATTCCGACGACAGATTTTCTTGTATTGATAAGCGTCAAAAATCCACAGGAATTTATCGACACTGCGCAGAATATTTGGAAAAACAAATGAAAACAAGCGGTTCAGGACAACTGCGTTGGGTGATATTACTGCTGGTGATAGCGGTGGTGTTGCCCACGGTGTGCCTGTTGTGGTTTATGACCGCGGCTGTGAAAAATGAACGTCTTGCCGTCCGGCAGAAGCTGGTCGATGTATGTAACGATAGAATCAAAGATTGTCGGGAAGAATTGAAAGGAATATGCGAGGAACAAAATAAAAACTATGCAAGAACACCGCATCTTGTAGAAAAACAGGATATATTACTATGGATAAACGCTATCAAACATGATGCTGATGGCGTGGTCATATTTGATGATAACGGTGTATTGGTGTATCCAGTGACAAGAAATGAGTCACCGTCAGGTTTCGATGATGAACTCCAGAATGCCTTTGAACTGGAGACGCATGGCGACTATCAGGCTGCCCTCGAATTATATCAAAAAAGTATCGATTCAAATGAACACAGAGATTATTTGTTTGCCGCATATATGGGAACAATTCGCTGCCTGGATAAACTGAAACGAGACACGGAAGTACTTGATTTGTTTCATAAAATAATGTGGAGCGATGAAAGGCATATCAGAAGTAAATTTACACCCAATCAAGTGGCAATGATTCGCGTCAAGCGAGTTCAATGGCTTGATGAAAATAAGGATACTGTTACCAGTGGTGATATGTTCAGCGACCTTGATGCATGGTATACGCCATGGGAATTGTATCCATCATATACGACGATATGGGCGCTTGAAAAGATTATAGATGTTGCCCTGCAATACGAAGGTAAATATAAGATTTCAGATAGCATTAAAAACGCACGCCAAATCATTCAAACCGAACGGATATCTTCTTTGGCGGCGGATTATTTGCTTGAACAGGATAATTCAAAAAAGATAGGTGACATGCAATGGAGTACAATTACCACACAGCCGATTTTGTATGCGAGTAAGTTTTCAGCAGAAGGTAAAATAATATTTCTTATTAAAACGCGGAAGAATTTGATTTCTGCCATAGAAACAAGTCTTGATAAGATTCCCATAAAGGGGACTTGTCTGAAAATCTAAGATGGTTCAGGTGGGCTTGTTCTCGGTTTGGCCAAATTCGATGGCAAGCCGTTTGTAACAGCACAATTGGATGAGGCGCTGCCTGATTGGAAATTGGAACTTTACTTTGAGAACGACCAGATATTTGCCGGTGCCGCGAAACGGCAGGAGAGCGTTTATTTGTGGACGGCGGTATTGGTCGTAGCTCTGATACTGGCAAGCGGGGGCGTAGCGGTGCAGGCTGTCGGGCGGCAGATTCGGCTCAATAAGCTCAAGAACGATTTTATCGCGACGGTTACGCATGAATTGAAGACGCCGCTGGCGTCGATGCGGGTTCTGGTGGATACGCTTCTGGAAGGCAGGTGCGAAAGCGGTCAGCAGGAAACCGAATACCTGACGCTTGTCGCAAAAGAAAACCAGCGGTTGAGCCGCCTTATAGATAATTTCCTCACCTTCAGCCGGATGGAACGCAATAAGCAGGCGTTCGAGTTTGCCCCGGCTGGCCCCAAAGAAATCGCCGAAAACGCAGCCGAGGCTGTCCGGGCGAAATTTTTACAAAAAAATTGCAAATTTTCTGTAACGGTTGGGGATGGTTTGGCGTCTATAAATGCGGATAAAGACGCCATGGTCACGGTGCTGGTGAACCTGCTGGACAATGCCTGTAAATACTCCGGCGATGATAAGAAAATCGAGCTAAGTGTATTTAGCGAAGATGGTTATGTTTGTTTAGCAATCAAAGATAACGGCATTGGAATGACTCGCCGGCAGTTGAAAAGAGCTTTTGACAGATTCTATCAGGTCGATAGTTCCCTTGCTCGCCGAGCCGAGGGTTGCGGGCTGGGGCTGGCTATTGTGAAATTTATCGTTGATGCCCATAAGGGCAGGATTGAAGTCGATAGCAAAATTGGCAAAGGAAGTATTTTTACAGTGAAAATACCAATCACTAAAGCGGGCTGGAGGGACCCGCTTTTATCCACTATTTTTTTCTTTTTGAGCCTTTTTGTGGCTGCAGCTAAATAACATGGAAACAGTTTTAATAATTGAAGATGATTCAACGATGCTGCGGGGGTTGAAGGATAACTTCGCCTATTGCGGGTACAATGTTGTCGCGGCTGTTGATGGGGAGGACGGTCTCAACAAGGCTCTCGATATCAAACCGGATTTGATCATCCTCGATATTATGCTGCCGAAAATTAACGGCTATGAGATCTGCCGACTCATCCGAAAAGAAAAGCTCGATATGCCCATCATCATGCTGACAGCCAAAGGCGAGGAATCGGATATTATCCTCGGTCTCAACCTCGGAGCCGACGATTACGTCACCAAGCCGTTCAGCATCAAAGAGCTTCTTGCCAGAGCCGAGGCGTTCTTGCGCCGCCGCAGGCAAGCCGAGCAAACCGAATACCGCTTCGGCGATTTTACACTCGATATCACCGGCAGGCGGCTGTGCCGAGACGGTCGGGAACTGGAACTGACGCCCAAGGAGTTCGGGTTGCTGGAACTATTTGTCAAGCGGGAGGGCAGGGCGCTGACGCGGG
>JAQURJ010000163.1 GCA_028715705.1 Phycisphaerae bacterium
GGCGCACCCGAAAGTTGCATACGCTGCGATTCTGGCAAATGCCCTGAGGCCGAAAACCAAATTTGCCTCGGTTATAGGCTCATTCGGCTGGGGCGGCAAAATGGTCGAGCAAATCGCGGGATTAATTGGCAACCTCAAAGTGGAAATCATTGAGCCGGTGATAGCAAAGGGCCATCCTAAGGATGATGACTTCAGGGCCCTGGATAATTTGGCGGACAAAATCCTCGCCAAACATAAGGAACTTGGAATCGCTTAACCTCAATTTACATAAAGGGCAAATTTATGGCAAAGAAACTTGAGATTTATAAATGTAATATCTGCGGCAATATCGTCGAGGTGCTTCACGGCGGTGACGGTGAACTTGTCTGCTGCGGCCAGCCTATGGAGAACCTTGCTGCCAAGACTGCCGACCAGGGCAAGGAAAAGCATGTCCCCGTAATCGAAAAAATCGACGGCGGCTACAAGGTAAAAGTCAGCAGCGTCGCCCATCCTATGGAAGAGAAACATTATATCGAGTGGATTGAGCTGCTCGCCGACGGCAAGGCGTACAGGCAATTCCTAAAGCCTGGAGCGACACCAGAGGCGGTGTTTAATATTAAGGCTGATTCTGTTAGTGCACGCGAGCATTGCAATGTTCACGGGCTGTGGAGGTCTTAATCATGATAAGCAAAAGCATGGAAAAGGCTCTGAATGAGCAGATTAACGCCGAGATGTATTCGGCTTATCTGTATTTGTCGATGGAATCGTATTTCAGGTCGCTCGATTTGGCCGGTTTTGCCAACTGGATGAGGATTCAGGTGCAGGAAGAAATGGTGCACGCGATGAAGATTTACGACTTTGTGGATGCGAGAGGCGGAAGGATTATATTGAAATCCATCGCGGCTCCTCAGGCCGAATGGAAAACGCCACTGGCTGTTTTCGAGGCCACATACAAACACGAACAAAAAGTTACGGGTTTGATTCACGGCCTCGTAAGCCTGGCCATAAAGGAAAAGGACCACGCGACAGGTAGTTTTCTGCAATGGTTCGTAAATGAGCAGGTGGAAGAGGAATCTTCCGCGGATAAAATAGTCAAGCAAATGAAAATGATGGGAAACGCGCCCGGCGGGATGTTTATGCTCGACCGTGAATTGGGACAGCGTGTCTTTACACCACCAGCAGCACAAGGAGAATAAAAGATGAGTATTACATTTAACGCGGATGAAATTTTCGAAATGGCTGAAAAAATCGAACGAGACGGCGCCGGGTTTTACCGTCAGGCGGCGAAGTTCGCTGCCGACAAAGAAATAAAACAAATGTTTCTTGATTTAGCCGGTATGGAAGACAGGCACCTGGCGACTTTTCAGGAGATGAGGAAACAACTCAGCGAAGAAGAAAAGGAAGATACCGTTTTCGACCCGGATAACGAAGCTGCGATGTATCTGCAGACAATGGCCAGGGGACACGGATGGGAAGGCAAGAAAAGTCTGACGGAAAACCTGACCGGCAAGGAGACTTTGGGAGAGATTCTCGATATAGCTGTGAATGCCGAGAATAATTCGGTTGTTTTTTATACCGGTCTGAAAGAGTTAGTCCCGTCCAGGGCAGGAAGAGACAAAATCGAGGCCATCATAAAAGAAGAGCTTGGTCATATCGCTGTCTTGAGTCAGAAAATAACAGGTTGGAAATAAGCAGTTTGGGTAATACATCCGCTTTTTCATCAGGACAGGATTGAAGGGAAAGAAAAAAATGAAAAAATACAAATGTCTTATATGCGGGTATGTGTATGACCCTGCTATAGGCGACCCCGACAACGGAGTTAAGGCAGGTACTGCTTTTGAAAAGCTGCCTGATGACTGGGTCTGCCCGGAATGCGGCGCCGGCAAAGACGAATTTGAACCTGTTGAAGGTTAAATTCCTGCTGCTGAAAAGACTTGAGTGTCACCATGAAATTTCAGGATTATAGAGGCAGTTTCTATGGAAAAAATTCAACCTTCATTAAGCCGGCAGGACATTATCTGTGCCGAGACGCCGGCCCCCGCTGCCGCGATGGTTGTTTTCGGCGCATCAGGCGACCTTGCTCATAGAAAACTAATTCCGAGCATCTTCAATCTTTTTACGCAGGATTTGCTCGATGAGAGGTTTTACCTGTTAGGCTGCGGCCGAAAAAAAATAACCGGCGAACAATTTCGGGAAAGTGTAAAACAGGCAATACGAAGAAGCCGTAGCGGCGCATTGGCGAAAGATTTGGATGCTTTTGCAGAAAAAATCTACTTTGCCAGCGGCGATTATGATAATGCTGAGTTTTATAAAAGTATAAAAGCCAGACTTGTCGAACTGGATAAAAAACATAAAGTTGATGGCTGTCATATTTTCTACCTTGCCGTCCCGCCTTTTTTATACAGCAGCATAGTGGAACATCTTGGCCGGGCGAATTTGTCCTGTAAGGCCGAGTCCGACTCGACGCAACGGGCCAGATTAATCGTTGAGAAACCCTTTGGCAAAGATTTGCAAAGCGCGGCCGAATTGAACGAAAAAATCAGCCGATGTTTCGACGAATCCCAGATATACCGTATCGACCATTATCTCGGCAAGGAAACAGTTCAGAATATTTTGATGTTCCGTTTCGCGAATATTATTTTCGAGCCTGTCTGGAACTGCGAGTATATCGACCATGTCCAGATTACAATAGCCGAGTCGATGGGTATCGGGCATCGCGGCAGTTATTATGACGAATCCGGCGTGCTTCGTGATATTTTCCAAAATCACATGCTCCAGATGCTTGCCCTTGTTGCGATGGAGTCGCCTGCCTCGTTCGATGCTGACCGTGTCCGTGACGAAAAAGTCAGGCTGCTGCGTTTTATTCGCTCTTTTAATCCGAATGATTTGAACAAATTTATTG
>JAQURJ010000164.1 GCA_028715705.1 Phycisphaerae bacterium
ATGCCTTTTTTTGCTCACGAGAGGCATTTAAACATAAGCGCACACCGAGCGCAAGTTTAAAATGGGTAATTTATAAAAAATTTCTCTCACAAAAAAGTATTAGCAAATCAAGTGCCGAACAGGATTGCCTTTGTCCCCCAAAAAAGCGGTAATTATCGGGCATTTAGCGTTTCTTAGGGCGGCCTTTTACAATAAGGTTGCAAATAAAAAAAGTGGTACACCGTTTGCTCATAAACAATACAAGTTCAGGGTGTTGGTTATTTTGAAAGAGGGGTGTTGTGATGAAAGAATCGGCAATTCATACGAAGCTAAGCGGTCTCATCGCCGCAATCGGTGGTACAAATCAGGTCAATTCAAGCGTGGATGTACCCAGCTGCGGCGAACCAAACGTCAAAGTTAGCACGGATACGACCCTTGAAATGCTTGAATACTTGAGTATCTGCATAAAATATCAATGTTTCGATCTTGAAGCTACTCGCAGGGAGAACAAGTACCTTCACCAGATTCTCGAAGGAAAAGACTGACCGCCGGTCAGTTTGAATTACGCTCCAGGCACCGATTCACGGACGATTTTTGCTCCAACTGGATTTAGTCTCTGTTCTATTCTTTCATAGCCGCGGTCGATATGGTAAACGCGGTTGATTATTGTTGTTCCTTCGGCAGCCATTGCTGCGAGAACCAGTGCTGCTGATGCTCGAAGGTCTGATGCCATTACAGGTGCGGCGATCAGTCGGTCAACGCCGGCAACTATGACAGCGGGGCCTTCCTTTCTGAGATTTGCCGCCATCCGGTTAAGCTCCGCTACGTGCATAAAGCGGTCGGGGAATATCTTTTCGATAATGACAGAGTTTCCGTTGGCAAGGCTCAAAAGAGCCATAAATTGCGCCTGCAAATCCGTTGGAAAGCCCGGATGCGGCTGGGTCGTAATGTCGGCAGTTCGTAATTCACCGAATGCGGCGACTTCGCAGCCGCCATTGTACTTCTCTACCTGCACACCGATATTACGGAGGCGATCAACGGCAGCCATAAGGTGGTCGAGATTGCAGTTATCGATCTTTAACTTGCTTCTTGTTATTGCGGCTGCAGCCATAAATGTTCCCGCTTCGATCCGGTCGGCGATTACCTCATGTTCCGCCGCTTTGAGCTGCTTCACCCCCTCGATAGTCAGCCGCGGCGAACCTATACCGCCGATTTTTGCCCCCATCTTATTGAGGAAATTGGCAAGGTCGGCTATTTCCGGCTCGCAAGCTGCCGACTCGATAACGGTTTTGCCTTTTGCCAGTGTCGCCGCCATCAGGATATTAGCCGTCCCAAGCACGGTCGAGCCGAACGGCCCACCGAGGAAAACTTCAGTTCCGATAAGCCCTCCCGACGGCGCTTCGGCGACGATGTAGCCGTTCTTGAGGTGGATTTGCGCCCCCAGAGCCTTTAGACCCCGGACGTGGATATCGACAGGGCGGTCGCCTATAGCGCATCCGCCGGGCATTGAAACTTCCACACGCCCGCATCGAGCAAGAAGTGGGCCTAGTATGCAGATGCCGGCTCGCATTCTCCGGACGATTTCATAATCGCCGAAGGGATTGTCTATATTTGTCGCATCGATATGCAGCCGCCTTTGTTCATCTCTGCTCACCTTGCAGCCGATATTTTCGATCAGTTCACAAAGAACGCCTATATCTGAAAGCTGCGGCACAGATTCGAGGATTGTTTCGCCAGGCGCCAGAAGAGCAGCCGCCATAATGGGCAAAGCCGCGTTTTTAGACCCGTTGACCCGAATGCTACCTGATAACTTCACCGGCCCCTGTATCTTGAAAATATCCATGTTTTTACCTTGTTCCTTTTATTGCGGCTAACAATTCCTATTTTCCTTCAAAACCTGCCAATAATGTAATACAACCCATACACAGATTCAACAGAATAGTGAATTAATAGGTATTACAAGATGTCGGAGTTGGAATTAAAGATGAATGTTTGCCGATTTTTCTGGATGATTAGGGGGGATGTGTTGGCCTTCACGAAAGATTAATCACACTACTCAACCCCCAGTACAACACGCGCCTCTCGCAGGTGCGATAACAGGTATTGTTTGTCGGGTCCGCCGAGATGATCCCATGGTAAAATCTCATCGTCGCCAAACTCTCTCTGTGCGGCTATGTTGATGTCCATATTGTATTCGGCGAAGGCCTCTTTCCATATTTCAAAGTCAAAACACTCGTTCCAAAGGTCAAATCTCGCCCCTTTGCGCCAGGCCAACTCGATAATGTCACTCAGTCGTCTATCACCTCGTCCTATCGCAGATTCAAGGACGCTTCTGCGGATGTCGTGGAATTTAAAGGTGACAATATTCGCACGCAGTTCGCGCTTCTCGGCAAGAATGATTTGCTTTGCGTTCTCGAAATATTCCTGCGGTCTTTGTGCGACCCAGGAAAGCGGGGTATGCGGTTTTGGCACGAACCAGCTAACCGCGGCATTTATTTGAGCTGATTGTCCGGCGACTCGTTTTCTCATTCGGCCAAGATCGCGGGCCAGCCGAACAAGCTGCCTTATATCATCTTCGGTCTCACCGGGCAGACCCACCATAAAGTATAATTTCAATCTCTGCCAGCCGGCCTGGTACGCCGCTTCCACCGCTGCGAACAGGTCGCTGTCTTTAAGGGGTTTATTTATCGCCTCGCGAACCTTTTCGCTTGCCGCCTCGACCGCGATAGTCAGCCCGCCCTTGCGAACCTCGGTCACAAGCTCCGGGACAAGCTGTAATTCTTTATCTACTCGCAGACTTGGAAGTGACAGGCCCACGTATTTATCCTTGAACTGCTCGTGAAGGGTCGAAACAAGCTCGGCAAGTTTTGGATAATCGGCTGTGGACAGG
>JAQURJ010000165.1 GCA_028715705.1 Phycisphaerae bacterium
GCAGAAGCAGTTTCCAGTTCCGGTGACATTTGATTCGCTGCTTACTGATGATGAGCGCAGAGCAGCGGAAGCGAAAGAATTTGTTATGGCTGCCGACAGTTGGCGAAAGCTGGCTGAACGTCAATATCTTTCGTATATAGCGTTTACGCGGCCAGGGCAATATTTGTATATCAGTTATCCGGGCGGCGACAGTTCGAGTTCGGCTCGTTCGCAATTCGTTACCGCGATTATGTCGCTGTTTGAAGGGTTAAGCGAGCAATTTGCAGGTGATGAGGTCGGGTCACTCGATAATATTTACGGTAAAGGGGAATTGGAGGGGCTGTTGTGCTCGAAACTGGGCAGAGATGATGGACACGAGGCTGATGAAGAATTATATACACTGCTTAATACGATGAAAGCCGACAGTGACCTGGGAAAAGCCGCTGAGTCAGTTACAAATGCTATAAGCTATGAGAATGAAGCGAAGCTCGATAAAGGGGTCGTGTCGAAATTGTTTGCTGGCGACCTGCACAGTTCGGCAACTCGACTGGGGATATTTTCGGCATGTCCTTATCAGTATTTTGCCAAATATACGCTTGGGCTTGAAGAGAGAGATGAGTTTAAGTTCGAGCCTCTTGATATGGGCAATTTTTATCATCTTGTGCTGGATGCTATGGTCAAAAAATGCGAATCCGAAAAAATTGATATGACCGAACTTGTCGATGATGAAATTACTAAGATGGTCGATGAACTGTGCGAAAAGATTTTGACAGAGTCGAGTTTTTTATCGAATTTCAGGACGCACAGCCTGCATAACGCATTTATAATTGAATCGGCGCGGATGAAATTAATTAATTGTGTGCATGCGATGGTTGAAATGTTGAAGGCGGGGACATTTAGGCCGAGGAGGAGCGAGGTGAAGTTTGGCTGGGATGACGGGCTGGGCGAATTTAAGCTGGCTATCGATAAAAAGCGAAATGTTTATTTGCGAGGCAAGATCGACCGGCTGGATATCGCGGAAATCGACGGCGAAACGGCGGCAGTGGTGTTCGATTATAAGCGGAGCGGCAAGAAGTTTAACTGGGGAGATCTTTATCACGGACTGGATATGCAGTTACTTGTTTACACTCTTGCGGTAAAGCTGTCGCCAAAGGCGAGAGATATTATCGTGGTCGGTGGATTCTTTGTGCCGATAGAGGCAAGTCCGGTGATGTCGCTACCGGGAGAGCTTGAAAAAAAATCACAGGGGTTTACGCACAAGGCGAAGGGATTTTTTAATGGTGACTATGCGGGCTTACTGGATAGCGGGCTGGAGTCGGGCTGGAGCAGGTATTATAATTTAGCGTGTACTAAAAAAGATGGGACGTATGGTTACTACGGAACCAGCGGGGCGATTAAGGCGCTGGATTTTGATAATGTGCTTTCGTTCGCTAAGGAAAAAATTATCGAGATCGCCAAACGGATAGTAACTGGTGATATAAATGTGCGGCCTTATCAGCTGAATGGAAAAAGTCCGTGTCCAAATTGTGTCTATAAACCGGTGTGCCGGTTTGACTGGCAGATAAACGACTATAATTTTTTAACTTTGAAGCGAAAGGGCGATTTGCTTAATGAGTTGGGGGCGGCTGATGAAGTGGACTAAAGAGCAGCAGCTTGCGATAAAGCAGAGGAACAAGGATATTCTCGTCAGCGCGTCGGCGGGTACGGGCAAGACGGCTGTGCTTTCGGGCCGCTGCATCGATATACTAAGCGACGGGACCATTACCGCCGATGTTACGGCGATGCTTGTGCTGACTTTTACCGAAGCGGCAGCCGAGCAGATGCGAAGCCGAATCGGCGATATGCTAAAGCGTGAGTTGGCGGCAAAGCCGGATGTCCACCTGCGGCGGCAGCTTTTGCAGTTGCAGGCGGCGGATATCGGGACAATTCACTCGTTCTGCAAGAAAATAATTACGCAGAATTTTTATAAACTCGGTATCGACCCTTCTTTCGGCATAATCGACCCCGACGAGCAGAACCTGTTAAAAAGTGAACTATTGGAAAAGACCGTCGAATGGGCATGGCAGCAACCAAATTTGCAGCAGCCGCTAAACGAGCTATTGACCGGACGCAACGATAAATTTCTTTCAAATGTTATCCGCGTGAATGATTTTCTGAATTGTGTTATCGACCGCAGCGGATGGTTCGAGAAGGCAGCGGCACTAAACAGTTTTGCCGATGTAAAAAAAACGTCGCTGGCAAATAAGCAGATATCTATTATCGCGAGAAAGTCACGTGGTGTTCTTGACCAGCTTGAGAGTCTTTGCCAATTGCACCGGCGTCTTTGTCCGGATGGGAAATGGGCGGATTCTTTTGAGCAAAGTCATATCGCTGCGGTAAAGGGTTTTACGCACTTGATCGAGAGCGGTGATTTTAATGAGGCAGCAGAATATCTGAAAGGATATATTTCGCCGAGAAATGTTAAATCAAAAGAGGTCGAACCTGCGATGGCGGAACTTATCAACGAAGGGGCGAAATCGGCTATCGATGAGTTTAAGGCATTAAAAGAGCTTGCTGTGTTCAACTATAAATATCTGGAGAAAATTCATTCGGCAGGGGGCAGGCAGGCAGCGGTGTTTGTCGAATTGGTAAAGAAGTTCGACCAATTATATACCGCTGCTAAAAAGACATTGAACAGTATGGATTTTGCCGACCTGGAACGGTATGCGATGCAATTGCTTTTGGATGAGCAGGGTCAGCGGACTGAAACGGCGTTGGCTTTGCAGGCGAAATATAAATATATTTTTGTCGATGAATATCAAGATATTAACCCTGTGCAGCAGGCGATACTTTCGGCGATAAGCTGCGGCGATAATTTCTTTGCTGTCGGCGACATCA
>JAQURJ010000166.1 GCA_028715705.1 Phycisphaerae bacterium
AATTTTAAGAGAATCGCGAAACTACATTAAATCTCCTGTTCAATGGGGCCCTTTTGCAGAGTATATTGATGAAATTAAGAATATGTTTTACATCATAAACTCTCAGCGATTCAACTCCCGTTTTCGGGAAAAGCTCCTTAACTCGTTTAACGAAAGTGAACTGCTTTCTCTCTTTGGAGTATTAGATAATCTTGCGATAGGCCGTCTTACGAACAGACAATCAATATTGACTAAAGACGAAATCGTACTCCTTAAGCGAGCACAAAAAAACTTAGGTGATATTGAAATTAGCATATACAAAAAATCTTGGCGTATCGATAGCTTTCCAATTCCGAAAGGTGACAATCAAGGATAAAACCGTATAGCGACAACTCTCTCGCACTAAGAAGAAAGAAATATTCCTCGCCCTTGGTTATTCAGAGAATGTATTCCAAAGCGGGTTGGCGATGCACCCGCCAACATAAAGTTGCGGGCTAACCGAACCCTTAAAAAACGTTTGTTCTAACGGTTATTTTGTATTAGAATGTTGCACTATGTATAAGTCCGAAAGCGAAAAGAAAATGTCTACTCGCTCTAAAACAAATTCGTTTCTTGGTCTGATTGCCGGCAGGATACTGCCGATATTCGGCAAGCCGCCTGCCAGGCCGGCTGCGGATGATTTCAGGCGGATGGAATTTAAAACCAGTACGCAGCATCTGGGAGCCCGGTTTACGGAAAAGATTCGTAATGTTTTCAGGTTTAAGTGGCTGCGAAAATTTTAGCTTTCTAAAAGAAACCACGAATGAACACGAATAGACACAATTATTTTACCGCAGAGTTCACTGAGAACGCAGAGGAAAAAAATAAGAGACGCGGATTAACACAGATTAACACTGTTTACAATTTATTTCCGCCTACGCTAAAACTTCGGCGGATAAATCTCTGTGTTCTCTGCGGCTAAAAAACAGAGTCGGAGTCTTTTATGACAGAGCCTAATATTGTTCCTCCGCCGGGCGGGCCTCCTGTGCTCAGCGAAAATGCGGAAACTGTC
The DNA here is from genome assembly GCA_028715705.1 of Phycisphaerae bacterium. Taxonomy (GTDB): domain Bacteria; phylum Planctomycetota; class Phycisphaerae; order Sedimentisphaerales; family Anaerobacaceae; genus JAQURJ01. Next base: position 1,031 of record JAQURJ010000166.1, read on the forward strand.
TTGCAAAGCCGGTATCTAATCAAAGATGAATCCGGTAAATGCATCGAAACGCCGGCCCAGCTTTTCAGCCGCGTAGCGTTGCTGGTGGCCAAAGCCGAAACCCAATACGGGGCGACGCCCGACGAAATCAAACAATGGCACAAAACATATTATGACCTGATGGCACAGCTTCAGTTTCTGCCCAACTCCCCTACTCTTATGAACGCGGGCCGGCAGGGAATGCTCAGCGCCTGTTTTGTGCTGCCTATCGAGGACAGCATAGAAGGAATATTCGAAACTATTAAGCATACTGCCCTGATCCAAAAAGCAGGCGGCGGAACAGGGTTTTCCCTCGATAAATTAAGGCCCGCTGGCGACCGCATCGAATCCAGCGGCGGCACAACCTCCGGGCCGATAAGCTTTTGGCGTGTGTTTTCTGAAGCCACCAACGCGATTCAGCAGGGCGCTTTTCGCCGCGGCGCTAACATGGGCATGATGAGCATCGGGCATCCCGACATACTGAAATTCCTGCACGCTAAACAAAACTTAACGGCATTTACCAATTTCAATATCTCCGTCAAAATCACCGATGACTGGATGGGAACGCTCGCCAAATCGCCGGGCACTCCCCACATCGTGGAAAATCCTCGCACAAAACAGCGGTATCTGCTGCCGCATGGAATTGACATTGCGAACTACACAATAGACGATTTGTATAAGCTGACCGGAAAACCGCCGCGGTCTTCCGGTAAAGCAGGCAGGTTTTTCACCGTCGGTGACATCTGGAAAATGATAGTCAAATGTGCCCACAAAACCGGCGAACCGGGCGTGGCTTTTATCGACCGAATCAACCGTGACAATCCGACTCCTTCGTTGGGCCGGATAGAAGCGACCAATCCCTGCGGCGAACAGCCGCTGCTGCCTTATGAAGCCTGTACCCTTGGCAGTATTAACCTTGCTAAATTTGTTGCTTTGGACGGGCCTAAGCCTGAAATGAATTGGCCGGCGCTGGCGGAAACTGTTAAATTATCCGTGCGGTTTCTCGACAACGTCATCGATGCCTGCAATTATCCTGTACGAAACACGGCGCACATCGCTCACTCTAACCGCAAAATAGGTCTTGGTGTTATGGGATTTGCCGATTGTTTGTTCCTGCTCGGCATACCTTACGACTCACAGCAGGGTATCGAATTCGGCGAGACTGTTTCGAAATTCATTAACGAAAATGCTCGCCGTGCCAGCGGTGCTCTCGCCGATTTGCGAGGCCCGTTTCCAAACTGGAACCATAGCCTATGGCGGACAGAGAGGAACAAAAAAATCCGCAATGCTTCTATTACCTGCGTAGCTCCCACCGGTACCATAAGCATCATTGCGGATTGTTCCTGTGGGATTGAGCCGGCCTATTCGCTAGTCTTTATCCGCCACATATTAAGCGGCGCGAAGATGCTGCAGATAAACCCGGTTTTTCAGCAAATAGCCGAAAAAGGCGGTTTTTACACCAAAAAACTCGAAAAACAGATTGCCAAAACCGGCAGTATTCAAAAAATCCCCCAAATCCCGCCCAAAATACGCAAAATCTTCAAATGCGCCTACGATATTGAGCCTCAATGGCATATTCGCATGCAGGCTGCTTTTCAGCGGAATTGCGACGCGGCGGTCAGCAAAACCATAAATTTCAGCGAAAATGCCGCCATTTCTGCGGTCGATAAGGCCTATAAATTGGCCTATCACCTTGGCTGCAAAGGAATTACGATTTATCGCCGCCGCAGCAGAGCCGGTGAGCCGATGAGTCTTTATTAGCCTTCCTGGCCTGTTTATCCGCCTTCGTCTTATAAGTAAA
>JAQURJ010000167.1 GCA_028715705.1 Phycisphaerae bacterium
ACTTGCTTTTAAGCCGTCAGCCATGTTGCAGGTCCTTCGTGTGGTCAGCTGAAACAAAATCAACGCATTTGAAAAGATGTGCTGAAAAACATAGAAGATTTATCCCGTTCATAATTCAACATTTGTTTAAGTGGCCACAGTTTGCGCCCCTTGTTCAATAATTAATATTCAGTTATACTTCCATCATGTCCAACTACAAATATTTTGATCATACGGCGGATATCGGTGTTGAAGTGACAGGCCGGACCAGCAAAGAGCTGTTTGTCAATGCCGCTTGGGCGGTGTTTGACATTATGATTGAAAACAAAGCGGATAGGAAGACAGTAAAGCGTCAAATAAAAATAACAGTCGAAGGTGCTGATATTTCAGCTTTGCTGATTAATTTTTTGCGGGAGCTGCTTTATCTATTCAATGGCGAACAATTTATAACGGGTAGGTGCGAAATAATAAAGTTCACCGATAAAAAATTGCAGGCACGGTTAACGGGAGAATTATTTAACAGTCAGAAGCATTTGATTAAAACCGAGATTAAAGCGGTGACCTATTCCGGTGTGAAAGTGGAAAAAATAAAGGCAGGCTGGAAAGCGAGAATAATTTTTGATGTCTGAAACAACTTTGAAAAATATCCATATGCTGCGTTGCGCTGCACCTCTCGTCATTGCAGCGTACGTATTAAGTACGCCTCATTCCTCGTGATTTGTGCGCCTTGCCTCTGGAGCATTTTACAAAGTTGTTAAAATTAGAAGAGAAATCATAATGTCGGGAATTGTTTTGGAAAAGTTAGATGATAATCGGTTGCTTCTGCCGCAGACAGGCGGCATGAGGGTGCCGGGGATTATCTACGCCAATGAAAAAATCTTTCAGCTTTTAAAAGGCGACGAAAGCGCTAAGCAGGTGGCCAATGTTGCGCATTTGCCGGGTATTGTGAACTTTTCGCTGGCGATGCCGGATGTCCACTGGGGTTATGGCTTTCCCATCGGCGGTGTGGCGGCTTTTGATCTGGATAGCGGCATTATTTCTCCGGGCGGTGTCGGTTACGATATCAACTGCGGGTGCCGTCTTATGACCACGAATTTAACGCTGGGCGATATCAAAGCACGTCTCAGCGATTTAACCACTGCCTTGTATCAGCACATTCCCTCGGGTGTCGGTTCAACCGGATCAGTGAAATTGTCGGGCAAGGATCAGAAAAAGGTGCTCGAAGAAGGAGCCGCCTGGGCGGTCAAAGCAGGTTTCGGTTTAAACGAAGACTTAGAAACTACTGAAGACGGCGGCGCGATAGCCGGGGCCGATCCCGAGCAGGTTTCGGCACGGGCGCTGGAGCGAGGCAAACAGCAACTTGGCACACTGGGTTCCGGCAATCATTTTCTGGAAATCGAAGTTGTGCAGGAAATATTCGATGAAGAAGCGGCCAAAGCATTCGGGTTGCACAAGGGACAAATTGCCGTCATGATTCATACTGGTTCGCGCGGCCTAGGTTATCAGATTTGCGATGATTACCTGGCGTTGATGGTCAAGCACGCAAACGAAACAGGGATTGCGCTGCCGGATAGGCAATTGGCCTGCGCTTATCTTGCTTCGGGACGAGGCAAAAACTATTTGGCCGCCATGGCCTGCGGCGCAAATTACGCCTGGGCCAACCGGCAGATACTGATGCACAAAACCCGGGAAGTATTTGAAAAAACTCTGCGGATGTCACCGCGTGATGTGAACATGCGACTAGTTTATGATGTCTGTCACAATATTGCGAAAATAGAATCGTTTAATATCGGCGGTGTGCTGAAAAAACTCTGTGTTCATCGCAAAGGTGCGACGCGCGCTTTTCCCGCCGGACATGAAGCGGTTCCCGCGCGTTACAGAAGTGTGGGACAACCGGTACTGATTCCCGGGGACATGGGCAGCGGCTCTTATGTGCTGGTTGGTCAGGAAAAAGCAATGACGGAAACTTTCGGCAGCGCCTGTCACGGGGCAGGCAGGGTGATGAGCCGGTCGCAGGCCATCAAATCCAGCCGCGGACGCTCCATTGCCCGCGAGCTTTCGGAAAAGGGCGTGTTGGTCATGGCCGGTTCCAAGGGAACGCTCAGTGAAGAAATGCCGGAAGCGTATAAAAATGTGCAGGATGTTGTACAGGTGATGCATGAATCGGGAATTGCGAAGAAAGTGGCCAAACTAAAATCCATCGCCTGCATCAAAGGGTGAGTGCCAAGACGGTCTTCATTCGGCTACCTTTGTTGGCAGCGTCGTCGGTTCCTCGACGTATTAACATATACGCCTGCGGAGCCTCCTCCTTGCCGCCGTGGTATCCTTCTGAATACGACTTGGCAGCATGTATGGTGTATAGTGAAGCTTTGCACGCCTTGCCTCTAGGCTTTTTACGAAGTTATCAAAAACTAACTGTTTTGTGGAAAAAATTGCGAAGCTGTTGTAAGAAGAGTTGGAAATAACTTCAGGAGAACGCCATGGCGGGAATCATTTTGGATGAACATGAAGACTGGGATAAAAGAATTCTGTGCAGTGATGAATCCTGTATCGGTATAATCGGGCCCGATGGTAAGTGTAAAGAATGCGGCAAGCCGTATGACGGCAAACTGCCGGTAGAACCAGTCGTAGAAAACATTCAGGCAGTCACAGCAGAATCACCAAAAGAAGTTTCAGCAGATGCCGAATCCGATGATTGGGGTAACCGGGTTTTGTGCTCAGACGAATCATGCATCGGTGTCATTGGTGCCGATGGAAAATGCAAGGAATGCGGTAAACCGCTATAACAATAAAAATTATGCCTGTTGAAAAAACAAAGACAACCAGCAGACTGCAATTTATT
>JAQURJ010000168.1 GCA_028715705.1 Phycisphaerae bacterium
TTGTAAAGCTTATTGAATTTATTAACAGCGTTCTCCCAGCTATCTTTTGCTGCGAGGTCAATGAAATCCTCGGCTTTGTTTTTAGCAGTGTTCATAGCTGCGAGTTTTTTTAAGTCTTTTGCCACGAGCTCCCTTATCGAGTGAGTTTTTTCATCCGGCTGCTTTTCGCCTAAATCAAGCGAAGGGAACCCTATAATTTGGTTTATACTTTCGGGTTCGGAGGCCTTTTGAGCCTTTGTTACCCTTACGACAGCCATTATTCGTCCGAGCGTATCGCTGGCCGGCCCGATATTTTCATACAATCTCGGCTTTGGCGTATCAAATACGCCAAGTTCACTTTTTCCCAGCTCGTCTATTGCGAAGATAACCCTCGTTAGTACCACCGGATTATATCCATAACCTCTTAGGAACAGTCTGCCAAGATATTCATCCGAGAGAATATCGGGCCCACTGAATAGTCCTGTCTGGCCGGCATATACCTTTATTTTATATTTTTCGCTTAATTGTTTAGCCGCGGCTGCGTAATCACCGGCTAATTGTCTGAATTGCTCGGCACTGATTTTCGAGACCTCCACATCTGCCGCCAACAGGCCGGCTTCCGTAAGAGTCCTTGCTTCCTGGAGTATTTTCCCCGCCTCTGAATTAATTTTGTTCTGCAGCAGGCCTTTTGAAATAGCATCTGCGACCTCACCATAACTTTTGATTCGCTGAGTCGCCGGCGAATTTGGGTCATTAGGGTCCGAAGGGACCGAAGCGGTGAACTCTTCTCTGTGTTTTTGGTAGAATTCTTCTACCTCTTCCTGTGACGGCACTGTTATTATCGCAGCAATATCATCAAGCTTTACGGCGATATATTCAAGCTGAACGCTGTCATCGAGTTTATATCCGAAGCCGTAGGGGTTTTGGTCGGTTATGTCCCCCGCGAAGAAGTTCTTGTATTTATCGAAATGCTTGAGTAATTCCTTTTCGCCCGGCTCACCGCCAGTCCCGGCAAATACAGATGAATCAAATCTTACAAATTCAACATCAACAGTTTCTTCCTGGAGGCTCGCATCGTACATTACCTGCGAGCTTGTAATGTCTTCGTTGGAGCAAATCATTCTGGCATACATCAGCACCTCTGTCAAATTGCTGAATGTCGTTAGTATTTCTTCTTCTGAGATGCCCTGCTGATTTACGATTGCCCCGATTAGCTGTGAATATGTTGTGCCATTGAAGAATTGCGGAATTGTCTTTGCAAGCTGCATGCCTGAAATTTCATTTGATGCCTTTATTCCGGCGCGTTTTGCTTCGTTCTTCAGGAGCAGCCAGTATATTTCGTTTGTCATTGAGCGTTCGTAAATATCGTTAATCTGCTTCTCGCTTATCCTGTATCGGCTTGTTCCTATCAGTTGTTTTATGTGTCTGGTAAATTCCGGTGAAGAGTTTCTCTCTGAAAACAGCAATTCAGCCATCAGGGCCGCGTGCAAATCCTGTGTACGAGGCATCGTCAAGACTAAATTTCTCAGTATATTGTCTGCCTGCAGGAGCTTTAGGATTTCCAACTCCTGCCGGGCCAGGGCCATATCATAGTTCGTTATTTTCCTGTTATCGGCGTAGTAAGCCACGGTTTCGTGACGTCCTGACGCTCTTCTTTGGCTGAGCTGGCTTATGTATGTTTCCGCCACAAAGCCGACGAGTATAAAGATGACCACGACAGCCATCGCTTTCTTGTTATTTTTACGAAGCCATTTGACTAAATTCATAACTGTGCTCCACTTACAAATAGTAGATTGCTAAATAATTGCCAATTGCCTGAAACCATACAAGTATATTCAACGGCCCCGGCATTGCAAGGAAAATAGCGATTTAGCCAAAACTTGGGATTTACAATACGGGCAGGACGACATACGATATAGAGCGATGAACGGACAAAAAGGAAACTATCTGAAATCGGCCCAGGCGTTTATCGAGGCAGTGAAATTACTGCCCGGCGGTGTTAATTCGCCTGTCAGGGCCTTTGGCGGCGTGGATGTCAAGCCGATTTTCATCGCCAGTGCGAACGGTTCGAGAATTTATGATATCGACGGCAATGAATACATAGATTACGTCTGTTCCTGGGGTCCGATGATACTCGGACACGCTCATCCGGGGGTGATAGAGGCTATTGCGGCCGCTGCGGTAAAGGGGGCTTCTTTCGGGGCTCCGACCTTAGCTGAAACAGCTTTGGCCAAAGAAATAGTTAACGCTTTCGAATCTGTAGAAAAGGTAAGGCTCGTCAGCAGCGGTACCGAGGCTGTAATGAGCGCGGTTCGGTTGGCCAGGGGGTATACGAAAAGAGATTTGATAATTAAGATGTCGGGCTGTTATCATGGGCATAGTGATTCGATGCTTGTTGCCGGCGGCTCCGGCTTGGCGGAAGCCGGGGCAGCTTCAAGTGCGGGCGTGCCGGGTTCGATAGCCGAGTTGACCATAGTAGTACCGTATAATGATATCGGTGGCGTGAAAACTGCTTTTGAGAAGCACAAAAATAAAATCGCGGCGGTATTGGTTGAGCCGATAGCTGCGAATATGGGCGTGGTTGCGCCGGTTGAGGGGTATCTTCAGGCGATTCGTGATTTATGCGACACCGAAGGTGCGCTGCTTATATTCGACGAGGTGATAACGGGCTTTCGAGTTGCTTATGGCGGGGCGCAGGGGCTTTTCGGCATAAAGGCGGATATCACCTGTTTGGGAAAGATAATAGGCGGGGGCCTGCCTTGGCGGCGTTAGGTGGCAGAGCTGATATTATGGATATGCTCGCACCGGCGGGGCCTGTTTATCAG
>JAQURJ010000169.1 GCA_028715705.1 Phycisphaerae bacterium
TCCACTTCACTTAGCCTGTTGTCAGTCTGGAAATCGATACTGTAATCAGAACTCTTTTTTACCGGGTGTCCGACAACGGTTCCGGTATTATCTAAAACACTGTAAGACTCATTGGCTTCGTCAAAAAGCACCGAATGAACCGCCCCTTTTGTAATAGCCAGACTCTTTGCGTATTCGATATCGGCGGCGATCGTATTGGCCGCAGAACGAATCTGGACGCTTGCCGCGGAACTTCCCATAGGTATCACCAGCATCGCCGCAATACCTAAAATAACCACGACAACGATAATTTCTACTAAAGTAAACGCTTTTTTGCACATCGTTTGCCTTTCTTTGAAGCCCGTAAACACCACGATTCTATTCAGTTCTAACTTCGGTATCATTGAAGCTCCTCTTAATCACATTAAAACATCCAGAAGATGCTTTACACTTTTTACCAGGTACTTTTACGGATATCACAACGTCCGAAAAGATATTCCAGAAGACATTAGATGCCCGCTCGCCAAGTCCGTGCAGACAAATTGATATTATCGGTCCCTACCAAATGGATACGATGCCTGCACAAAGCGACGTGCTCGGTGCGAAAAAACCTGAATTTTTCGTTTTTAGCATCCATCCCATTTTAGGCCCGATAACAAAGAAATGCAAAACTGTGCGGTATCGGCTAATTCGATACCTTTTCGATACTTCTAAAAAAGGACCCTGCTGCCTGACCCCATCGGGTATTATTGACCAGCAGAGCCGATTTCGCGGGTGCGACTGTCACCGCAAAAGAATTGCTCAATCCCTCATCAAACTTCCAGTATCCTATAAGTCCTGTTGTTTGTCCTATTTGCGCAGGAGTCAGGGCGACATTGTAAATCCGCAGATCGTCAATAAGACCTTTATAGACAAAATTGCTGCTCGCGGTTCTATCGACTCCGATATTCAGATGACCATAGCCGCTGCCGGGAGATTCGTCCCAATATCCGCTTTTTTTCTCCCCGCCGTCAAGATAGGATGTCATCTTATATCTACCGACACTATTATCGAATTTTCGAGTTATGACAATATGATGCCAACTGCCTGCCAAATCGCCGAGTTTTATTTCCGTATGCCAGTTTCCCGACGAATGATGGACAACAAGTTTTCGTGGATTGCTTGCGTCGAACTGCAAAGTCCAGTGATTGGTCGAACCATCATTAGTCTTTGAAAAAATTCCCGCCCATGTTTTTTGCGTGGCGTCCGCCTTGATCCAGACAGAAAACGTGTAATCATTACTTATCTGCAATTTTGAAGAACTATCATCGGTTTGGGCATAATCATCAGTGCCGTCGAAACTTAACGCTCCATCAGCGTGACCGCCTGTCGGCTGCCAGCTTGCCCCGTTATAAAGTTTAGCCAGATTGCTGTAACCGGAATAATCACTTGTAAGTTCAAATATCGATTGATTTACGAATAAGCCGCCAACGATATTTAGATCGGTGCCCGTGCTGTAAACAAGAACCCTGCCGCCGCAAACAACCAATCCTTCAATATTCAGGGAACTATTCTGCCCAAGTATAAGGTCGCCGGTTACATACACTGCGGGGATATTCTTCTTTGCAGTAATAATATTGGCGCTGTTTGAAATGGTCAGATTGCCGTTGACCAGCAGCATACCGTTTATTGCAACATTACCGGATAATGCGAGGTTTCCGTTTCGATAATATACTTGGGTTAACCCGGAAAGTGTTGTGTCCTGCAAAGTAGAAGAGCCAAGCGAAAGCGTTGTGAAGCCGCTGGTATAGTTAGAGATGGAAAATGACGGAAAGGAAAGTGACAGATCAGCCGTACCATACTGTTGACCTGTACTTGCTCCGGTAAGCCCCGAAGTGAATACATCGCCGTTGAGCGCCGCGCTGCTTAGCAATTGTCCGCCGCAGTAAGTATCACCGCTTATGGTTACAAAGCTGGGCAACACTGAACCAGAGCCGAGCCACAACCCGATACACGGATCAAGTCGAAGATTAGCGCGAAGACTGCTTTGTGCCGTACGTTCGCCGGATTTTTCCGTATAAGCGGTACAATCTATCGTATAATCGCAGCGGTATGTCGAACCGGTATTCGCATCAGCAGCCGTTACGGTTATATCGTAGTAATCATCGCTTCCACCGACAAGCTGCTGAGCCGATGCTCCGGTGAAGTATTCGCCGCTGGTCTCCTGCGGATTTAGCAAAAGACCTTTGGCGTGTTCTATGCCCGATTCGACAACAATGTCAAGCCCACGCTTGACGACCATGTTATTGCCGCAGGAAAATTCGACATCGCTTTTTGCCAGAAAGCCCATGCACAAAACAGAAACTGTAATAACGATAAGCAGCACAGCCAGCAATACCGCTCCCGTGCGGCGCTGCAAAGCTTTTACACCATAACGCTCTTTCCACAACGAGCGAACATACCCGCTGTTATCAATTCGCATCCCGCGTCTGGTGTTTATGACCATCTGCCGCTCGCCATCCGCTGTACGCGGTACGCTATACGCAGCACGTTGCAAGGTGAACATTCGCCATCGCGCCTGCAAAGTTTTTCTTTCAGATTTTATCTGTTTTTCTGTCATTATTTTTTTTGATTTTTTATTTTTCTACGTGTCGTCGTCAGAACTAACTATCTGGCCGGAAGAATCCAGCAAATACCCCGCCCAGCCGAGAACCGCCGTATTTATCTGATAAGATCTGATGACACCATTTTCCTCAACCGCAAACTCGATGGTCACCTGCCTCGTATACGGCGCAACTGCATCAAGCACAAACCGCCCGTTAG
>JAQURJ010000170.1 GCA_028715705.1 Phycisphaerae bacterium
CCGCGTCGGCGGAACCTGGATGCCGCTCGACGCGGCCATCGTCTCTCCGGGAGCGGCGGATGCGGCTCATATCGGCTTGTCGGCCTCGTCTTTCCGGGACGGATCCGGATTATCAAAATCAATCAGGCTCTTCACCGCTGGCCGTATGATGCCGACCTGAACCGAAGGCTTGGTGACGTTTATTTTCAGATGACTGAGTACACCCAGGCATTGACAAAATATAAATACGCCCTATCCATCGATCCAGATGAGCCGTTGGCCTGGTATTCTATAAGTCTTTGCTACGGCAAGATAGGGTTGGATGATTTACAAATAGAAGCCCTCGAAAAAACCCTCAGGCTCAAACCTGACATGGTCGCAGCTATGTTAAACCTCGGCAATATCTATTTCAGCAAGAAGATGTATACTTCAGCTATAGGACAATATCAAAAAGCCGCGTCTCTCCAGCCGGACGACGCCGGCATTCATTACAATATCGCTGCTGCCTATTCAAACAACGAACAATATCAAAAAGCAATACCCGAATACCTCAAAGTCATCAAAATCGCACCCAAAATGGGCGACGCTCACCTCGGCTTAGCTGTCGGCTTTTATAACCTCCAAAAATACAGTTTAGCATTCCAGCACCTCCAAATAGCAAAACAACTCGGTGTAGAGATCAACGAAAACCTCACCGCCGCTATCGAACAAAATCTATAATGTTCTCGCAGCTGTAAAAACGTGGCTTTAGTAAAACGGGATGATAATGTGCTAAACAATTTCGAGGCCAAGGATGGTGATGTCGTCATTATCCTCTGCCTGTACTTTTGCGGCTTTAGCGGATAGCTTTTTGCCAACAGTATCGATGTCGTTCTCAGTTATTCGTCTAAACGCCGCAGTAAACCGAAAATCACTGTCATTTTGCGAAAACTTTCCAACAAGTTTCTCGACGCCGTCGGAATATAAAATCAGCTTATCGCCTTTTTTCAGTTTTATCGTTTGCTGGTCGAATTGGGGATTTTCAAATATGCCCAGCAGCGTACCTTTCAATTCGAGAGTTTGCGGCTGGCAGCCCTTTCGGATAAGCACAGGATATGGATGGCCGGCACGGCTAAAGGTAAGTTCGAGTGTTTTTATATTCAGCAGACAGTAGCAGCAGGTGATAAACCGGTGGCCGGAAAGCTTCTGGTCAACCATCTGACGGTTGAGGTTGGTCATAACCTGCGCAGGTGAAAATATCCGGTATGTGTTCCGCGTAGTCTGACGCATAGCCAGAGCCTGCTTTAGGAATATGGTCAGCAGCGCCGCGGGCATCCCGTGTCCAACAACATCTGCAACATAAAAGCCGATATGATTCTCATCGATACGCACAACGTCAAAAATATCACCGGACACCCATTCTGCGGGCATGAAGACTGTAGACCATTTGAGGTTATCGCAAACCGGCAGCGCCTTTGGCAGAAAATCCCGCTGAACCAGCCCGGCCATACGAAGCTGCTCTTCCAGATTGTCTATATGCTCATTTGCTTTGGTTTTTTTTACGGTTGATATCATATTAAACCGACTATATGGACTAAAAATACAACTTCACACAGGATATACTTCGGTTGGATGAGGATTTAACTTTGATGAAAAGGTTGATTGGGCAGGTTATCCAGCAAAAATAGCTGACCCGATACGCAAAATCGTCGCGCCTTCTTCAATGGCGATCCTGTAATCGTTGCTCATCCCCATACTCAATTCCGTGAATTGCGGGCCGACAACTTTTTCACCTTTTATCTCAAAAAACAGGTCACGGGCACGAGAAAAAGAACGCCTTATAATATCCTCATTTAGAGTCAGCGAAGCCATTGTCATAAGCCCTGCAAGTTGAATATTCGGCATCGTCTGGAACTGCTCGGCCAGGTGGATCGCCGCACCGACGGGTACGCCATACTTTTGGGGTTCTTCGGACGTGTTGACCTGCAGCAGAATGCGAGGGCAAATATCCAATTTAGCAGCGGAACTGTTTATCTCCTCAGCAAGACGGAGGCTATCGACAGAATGTATAAGTGAAACAATGGGCAAGATTTGCTGGATTTTGTTTCGCTGAAGATGGCCGATCATATGCCAGTCAATCTTAGAGGGAAGAGGGGTTATCGATTCAGCACGATCAAGAAAATCATCGACCTGAGCGGCAACTTTTTTTAGCTGCTGAACGCGGCTTTCACCGAAATCTGTACAGCCTAAAGTTATGACCTCTTTTATTTGCTCAAATTCAGCCGATTTGGTAACGATGACCAGTTTAACCTGTGACGAATTCCTGCCCACTTTTGCGCAAGTTTCGTTAATATCATTGGTTATATGTTGGATTTTGTCAGCTATATCAAACACGGGAGCATATCCTTAAAAGCTTAGAGAATAGTTTATAGCTTTTTGGGCATCTGTAAACAATAAATTTGCCTGAAAAAAATGTCAAAAAAGCTGATTTTTAGCTTGCATTATCAGGCGCAAAAAGGTATAAGCTTAGTATAAGTCGTGTTTGGGGTGGCTTACCCTGTTATTCTTGATGAAGAAGTAATCTTGACCGTTTCCGAAGGGAATGGTTTTATATAAACCTCGGCGAGGCAATGTGGGCTACCGGTTTCCCCCCCAGCCGGATCCGCTTCCTCGCCTTTTTTATGCGCCTCAAACAGTAAAAATGCGGAATTAATCCAGGTTTCGCCGGACAACAGCGGCGGCGGAAAGTGTTCTCTGGTCAGAGCCTTCGGCTACTGTAATGGAAATCTGGACGCTCTTGACATAAGTTA
>JAQURJ010000171.1 GCA_028715705.1 Phycisphaerae bacterium
GTCAATACGATTATAATGATGCTGATGATACCGGCGGGGCGGCCCCGGAATTTGCCGCGGGTCAGCTCGTTCGGCATAAGCTCTTCGGCATCGGCACTGTCAAAGAGTTCATCGATATGGGTGGAGATAGCGTCGTTGTTGTAAAATTTAACATAGGACAAACAAAGACACTTATGCTAAAATACGCCAACCTTGAAAAAATAAATAATGTTTAGCCCCTTTGACGGGGGTATAGATTCGATTTTTAAGGAGTATATCTGTGCTGAAATCACAAATTAAACTTTACTACAAAAATATTACCGCCGAGGCGGTCGGTTCCGAACACGGTATCGACAGGCAGCAGTTTGAGTCCCTCGCGAAAAAAACTGCCGCTCTTATTCCCGGAATTAAAGAGGAAATTACCGGCGGCGCAACGCGATATGGCCTGCTTCCTGATAACGCGCAAATGGCAAAGAACATCAAAAAGATGGTCCGACAGTTCAAGGATAAATGCAAAAATCTGGTTGTCCTCGGCATCGGCGGTTCCGCGCTCGGCAACATCGCGCTCCAAACCGCTCTTAATCCCTATACCTATAATCTCGACGACAAAGGCCGGAAAGGTCCGCGTCTGTTTGTATTCGATAATGTTGACCCCGCGCAGCTTGGCTCATTTCTGGATTTTATCAAGCCGCAGCTAAGCAAAACCATTTTTAACGTTATCAGTAAATCGGGCCAGACCGCCGAAACCGCTTCGCAATTTTTAATCATTCGTAAGATTCTCGTTGATAAGTTCGGTCCGAAGGGACTGAAGAATCACGTTATCGCAACCACGGACCTGCAAAAAGGCACACTTCGTAAAATCGCTGCCGAGGCCGATTTGCCCACGCTCGAAGTTCCTGATGGTGTCGGCGGAAGATTCAGCGTCTTAAGTGATGTTGGTTTGTTTAGCGCAGCAATGTGCGGTATAAACATTGACCATCTGCTCGCTGGTGCACGCGATATGCATACTCGCGTCACAAATCCTGACTTTTTCAAAAATCCGGCCGCCATTTGTGCCGCCATTAATTGGCACTATTACAATCAGGGCAAAAAAATCTCCGTAATGTTCCCATATAGTTACGCCCTCTATGGTTTGGCTGATTGGTACCGCCAGCTTTGGGCTGAAAGTCTTGGGAAAAAATCTTCTCTCGATGGTTCAGAAGTTTTCATCGGCCCTACCCCGGTCAAGGCGCTCGGCACAACCGACCAGCACAGCCAGGTACAGCTTTACCGTGAAGGTCCAAATGACAAAGTTTTCACCTTCCTCGAAGTGCAAAATCACGGCAAAAAACTTAGAATACCTTCGCCGCCAGCCTGTGCACGAGAGCTTGACTACCTCGCCGGGAAAGATATGGGAGAGTTGCTCAATGCCGAGAAAAAGGCCACGGAATACGCACTGTTGGCCAGCAATCGTCCCTGTCTTACTGTTCTGTTTCCGCAGGTCAACGCCTATACCGTCGGCCAGTTTATTTACCTGTATGAGGTGACGACTTCCATTGCGGGCGCATTATTTGGTATTAACACCTACGACCAGCCCGCCGTTGAACTGGGCAAAGTAGCCACTTTCGCGCTTATGGGAAAAACCGGCGATGAATATGAAAAAATGGCACGGCAGATTAAACCTTTAACTGAAGTTGACGGGGAATTTCTGGTCTGATGCTCTTATATCTGTCCGATTGTTTGGCGGATTTTTCCGCTCCGAACATCGTTCGGTTTCGTCTTGCGATGATGTTGACGGTGTTGGTAGGGGCGGTTGTTGCGGGTTTTTTGGCAAGCAACCGATTCGGTCTGCCTGAACATTTCGCCAAAAAAATAATGACCACAGTTCTGGTCTGCTTCAACTGGCTCATTGCACTGTTCGTAATCTGGCCGATGCATCTTAGTCGCCAGCTTATCTGGCTGCCGATTGTGGGGCTCGTTTTAATGCTGACAATCACGGCACTTTCGGCGGTGATTTTTTATTTTCTCGAACCAGACCGCAAAAGCCGATTAACTCTCATACTCGCGGGCGGCCTGAGCAATATCGGATACACCGGCGCAGCGTTCGTTTGTTACGTTTTGTTCGGTATGACAGGGCTTGCCTTGGCGAACATATATCTTTTGCTTTGCCTGCCTGTCTTCTATGTTGTCTTTTTGCCGCTCCTGAAGTTCCAGAATCTCCGCGAAAAACAGCACGACTTCAAACTGAACTTCGATTTTCTTTTGGATTTACGAATGCTTGTTATACCCGCTATAACAGCAGCGATAATCCTGAATTTGACAGGCGTAAAGCAGCCTGCTTTTATAGCCAAATTCTACCTTGTTGATATCCTTGTTTACACAGCATCCTGTATGTCTTTTTTTGCAATCGGCCTGCGGGTAAAATTCTCACGTTTCAAAAATTATATAAGCTTGTATTTTCCCGTAGCTGCGGTAAAATTCATTTTGACACCGGCCGTAGCTCTTTTGATAATCGCTTTGCTGACGCTGGCGGGGCAAAATCTGGATAGTTTGTTTAAAAAGGTTATAATAGTTTTATCTACTTCTCCGAGTGCTGTTCTGATGGTAACGATGAGCAATGTTTTCGATTTGGACAGCCCGCTGGCTAGTGCCCTTTGGGTGGTAACGATGCTGATTTTTGTTGTAATGGTTGTTCCTGTGTTATTCCTTCTTTTTGCTTGAAAGGTACTTGTCGATGGATTATGTAGTGGTAATGGCGGGTGGAACGGGAAAAAG
>JAQURJ010000172.1 GCA_028715705.1 Phycisphaerae bacterium
CAGTTTTCCTTATCCAGCACGGTTGCTATTATCCATTCAGCTTCGCTGCTCCTATCCCAGAAATCCTCGAGACTGCGGCTCAATATCTGTTTACCGCTTTGATAGCCCCACGATCTGATAAAAGATTCATTGACATACGTCAGCTTCCCCTTCAGATCGGCGATAGCGAGGGGGTTGATCGACGAGTCGATCACCAATTCCTTTATCCTTAGAGATTCCTGTATCTGCTTTCTTTCAATGGCGTAAAGTATCGCACGCCGCAGCAGATTTGACTCGACCTGCCCCTTTACAAGATAATCCTGTGCGCCTTCCTTGAGGGCTTTGACAGCCACTTCTTCATCACTTAACCCGCTTAGCACCACTATCGGCGTTTTGGAGCTTTTTTGGTACAGCTTATAGAAGGTATCCAATCCGCTGCTGTCGGGAAGTGATAGGTCCGCAAGCACGATATCAGGGTTCGAGTTGAGTTTTTCCAGACCTTCGGCCACCGTTTGAGCCGATTGAAATTCAAATCGATCACTAAAAGCTTCGATCAGCATTTCTTTGATAAGCCGAAGATCGCCTTCGTTATCCTCGATCAATAAAATTTTAAGCGCTTCCATTTTTGTTCCCCTTTATTTCGGCAGTGTCGCCGTATTGAACCAAAAAATTTCGATTATTCTTACAATATGAGAAAATTTATCCAAATCCGAAGGTTTGGTAATATAACAATTCGCGTGAAGATTGTAGCAGTTAAATATATCCGAATCATCATCGGAACTGGTCAATACGATTACAGGTATCAATCTTAATTCGTCGTCCTGTTTGATCTCTTCAAGCACTTCCCTGCCGTTCTTTTTGGGAAGATTCAGGTCCAGTATCATCAGGTCTGGTTTTACCGCGTCCTCAAAGGGACTTTGCCGCCGCAAAAACGCCAAAGCTTCCAGGCCGTCTTCGACGCTGAAAAGTTCGGGCGAAAAACCGCTTTCCCGAAGCGCTTCCGACATCAGCCTCAAATCTCCAGGATTATCTTCAACCAGCAAGATTTTCATTTTAATGCTCCCTCGGTGCATGGAAGTTTAACGATAGTAAACCAGAAATTCTGGATATTTTTTATTATTGTGGCAAATTGATCGAGATCGACAGGCTTGGTCACAAAGCAATTGGCGTGCAGATTGTGACATTTTAATATATCGCAATCCGCCTGCGAACTTGTAAGGACGATAACCGGAATGTGTTTTAGCCGCTCATCGTTTTTGATATCCCGCAGCACCTCTCCGCCGTTTTTTTTGGGAAGATTCAGTTCAAGCAGTATCAGGTCCGGATCAGGAGCATCGACGAAATTATTTTCTTTTTTAAGAAACTCGCGCGCTTCGAGGCCGTCTTTTGCGTGATGCAGATTAAAACACAGCTTATTTTCATTAAGAGTTTCCCTTATCAGTCTGACATCGCCGGGATTGTCCTCGATAAGCAGCACGTTTATAATATGACAGCTATTTAAATATTCATCCATTATTTTTTTTCCTTACCGTACAGACGAGGTTTCACACAACTGCTCCTCTTCGGTCTCCTGCGATACCGCTATTATAGGGATTGTGAAATAGAAGGTCGCCCCTTTGCCCGGCGTAGATTTTACCCATATTTTGCCGCCGTGACGTTCCACAACTCTCTTGCACACCGATAAACCGATGCCGCTGCCAGAATATTCATTGCGATTGTGAAGCCGCTGGAATATAACAAAAATACGGTTGAAGAACTCAGGCGCAATGCCTATACCGTTATCCTTCACCGAAAACGTCCAGCCGTCTTCCTCTTCGCGAACCCCGACGTGAATCTTGGGCGTCACATTTTCGGCATGATATTTAAGAGCGTTATTTATCAAATTACGTAATAGCTGTTCCATCTGCGTGATGTCGGCAGTGATGACCGGAAGCTTGTCATACGTTACTTCGGCCTTATTCTGTTCGATGGCGGCCTCAAGGTCTTTTATGCAGTTTTTGGCTACCTTATCCATATCGCAGACTGCAAACGGTTTGGCCTGACTTCCGACTCGAGAATACTGAAGCAGCGCGAGAATGAGATTCTGCATGCGCTTGGCCCCGTCAACAGCGAAACCGATAAAGTCGTCGGCGTCTTTATCGAGTTTGCCCTGATATCTTTTGGCCAGAAGCTGAAGATAGCTTGTTACCATTCGCAGCGGTTCCTGAAGGTCGTGACTTGCCACATGCGCAAACTGCTGAAGGTCGTCATTAGATCGCTGCAGGTCTTCCACGGCTTTTTCCAACTGATTTTCCATCTGAGTTTTTTCGGTGATGTCCATTGCATACAGATTTATATAACCTGATTCTTCTACAGGAGAGAGCGTTATCGAATATGTTCTGTCGCCGAGCTTATGGTCGAAAACAATCGTCTGGCCGGTATTGTATGCCTCTGATATTTTTTTGTGGATTTCTGTTTTCCGGCCATCTTCGCCGTCGTGAATAAATTTTTCCAGTGCCTTACCGGGATTATTGGAATAAAGAATTTCACAGTTTTTGTTGACTCTCAGGACAGCGTTTGGATTTTCATCCGGGAATCTGGCCAGGCTCTTTATCTTTTCTTCGGCAATCTGGTAACGAGTAATGTCACGTGAAATACCGAATGTTCCGGCGATATTGCCTTCTTCGTCAAAGAGTGGCATCTTAGTTGTGGAAACCCACAGAATTTTACCGTCTTTTGTGATTTGCTTT
>JAQURJ010000173.1 GCA_028715705.1 Phycisphaerae bacterium
CCTCTGTGTCCTCAATAGCTTCCCGCATCGCCTCCAATGACCGCACCATGCGCTCGCGTTGGCTTATCCTGCGCTCTGCCCACCGCTCCGGCTCGTATGTGTCGGTCTGCGATTTCGGCATGCCGGTCAGCGTGCCGGTGGCGGACGGAAACAGCGTGTCGTACAGGTCTTTGCAAGCTTGGTATTCGGCGACTTTCGAGCGATACCGCCGGAGTCTTTTGCAGATTTCGTCGTATTGTTCTTGGTACTTTGATGATGTCCTTATCGTCAATTGCCCACCTCCTAAAACAGCCCCGCAATCGCTTTTAGCAGCCACAGAATCACCCACAACAAACCCGCGCCTATTGCCACGAAGAACAACAGCGCGATGGTGTCAGCGATGATTTGTTTAAGTATCTCGTTCATGGTTACCTCCTTGTCCTTACCTTTTTTCCCTATCATTAGAAACCCCCTTAATTTCAAACGTCACATCTTTAAAAGGCCAGCCCATTGTGTCGCAAAAGCTCTGTTTTAGTCGGCGAATTATTTTTATTACCTGCTGCTTTTTTACCGCATCTGGGTGTGTTCTATTAACTGCGCCCATCGTTCCCCCACCTCAATCCGTCACGCCGTTATTTTGTTTAAACCTTTTAATAAAATGCTCAAAATCCTTTGCAATTATTTCTGCTTTTTTAGAACTGTTATCTAGGATATTTTTTAAATAAATTGACGGATTACCTATGTAAGTCGAACCGGTGTGCTCTGACAACATTTTGACCATTTTTTGATATTCCTGTCTTTCTTTTTCCCACGCAGAATGACTGTAGTCGGCTCTGTTTTTTTCCTCCTCAAGCGTTGCAACCTTTTCAATAAGCTTACTCTTGAAATTGCGAGCAAGTTCGGTTGTTTTTTTCTTGTCCTGAAGGTAAGCTTCAATCTGCTCATATCTAGTTTCTCTAAAAGGTGGTTTAGCATCTCCGGCATAATTCATTAGCAAATACATATACATTTCAGCAGGGTGCTCAATTTCTCGGTAAGGAGCTTTCTTTATTGTCCTCATATATCCATTTTCGTTAACATGCTTCAACCCACAAGATTCTGGCACTTCATTTAATGCTATCAAGTCTTTAGGGCAAACAAAGTACAGTTCATTACACATGTCTAGATACGCTTGCCACTTGTTGTCTTTAAGAAAATCAGACCTGCTAACTTTTATCTCATACCCCACAATACAAGGATTCGCCCAGCTTTTCTTAATCGCTAGAGCATCTATTCGGCTATGTCCGCCAAACCAAGTAGGGCCGTTTTTAACCTCTGTAAAAAACATGTCTTGAGTGTGTCGTTTCGCAAGTTCTGCGCTTATTTTCCACGCTGTTAGTTTTGTCATCTTTTCCCACCTCAATCCGTGCAGGACAGGTCGTCGCCTGTCGTGCATGTGGTTGTTTCCGTTTTGGAAATAGCCGCTTCCTCAACCGTTCGATTTTTTCGAGTAGTTGGCTGATACGCTTGCAGGGCTGTGATGGCGGTTTCGGCGTTTTTTACCGCTTTATGCCAATTATCCCCAATCTCACACTCTGAATACATTTCTATAGACATTTTGTAATGATCAAGACTGTCTTGTATCCACTCTATCGCCTCTGCCACTTCCTCGCTCTTGACCGACTGGCGAGCGATGGCTTCGTCGATAAGTGCCGTCAAATCTTTGCCGTCGTCATCCATCTCGCCTGTCGGTGTTGCCGTTTTCATGCTTTCGTCAAAGTTGTTTTGCATTTTAACTTCATAAAGTTGGAAACTGTCAAACACTTGTTGCTTTAACTTTTTCAATCTCTCAATATCCATCACTCAATCCTCGCTTTCGCCTATCTCTGCTATAATCTCGTCTATTTCAAGACCATCATCACGCCATTCGTCCAAGTATTCATCGTCACCGACAAATTGGAATCCCCATGTTTTAGTGTTACCGTTCACTGTTATGTTCAGTAGTTTTTTCATTGACTTCCTCCCTTAGCCTATTCCGGTACCCGTATAACAACTCAACGTAGAATCCGCAGTTATACCCTTGTTCCTCTAGCTTGCTGAGGTATTGCAGATCATCTTCGACTTTCGCTAGTTCGTTATTCAATCCTCCACGTTAGGAAACATATCTCTACCTACAATCAGCGTCTTAAACCCCAAATATACGCAAATATAACAATGCCAATCGTCGTTATCTTTACCAATGTTTATATTTGCCCCTAAAAGAAAAGCCCCATAATTGTTATCTATTGCTATTCCCCATTTGTTTTTGCTATCCATCACTCAATCCCTCCTCAACTCAGCGACGTGTTCTCTAATTTCGTCTATCTGTGCTAGAGCTTCCTCTACTGCCATACCTTTCCAGCTCTCGCCCAATACGGCCTTAATTGCGTCCACTTCATCACCCTCGCCATAATCGCCACTGTCCACCCACTCAATGTCGTGCATGGCGACAGCTACTTTTTGCAGATGCTTGGCAAAAGCAAGGCGCAAAGGGTCTTTACTGTATCTTTCCAGGCTGTCTGCCATTTCTAGCACCTTGTCGTATGCGTAGTTATAACTTCCGCCGCTCATTTGCCCCCTCCTGCTATCTCGACCACAGCCCACCACATGTCTGTAGTGTCGCCGGTGTCGTATGCGCACCGCTCGGCTATAGTGGCGATGTCGGCAAGGCGCTGTTTGTCGTGGCGTGTTTTGTCTAAACTAGATTCG
>JAQURJ010000174.1 GCA_028715705.1 Phycisphaerae bacterium
AAACCCGAGCATTTTATGGTTGAAGTTGTCGGGGTTGTCAATGATGGTTTTAATTGGCCCGATAGATTCGAGGCCGTCGTACATAAACGCCGCGACGCGGTCGCGGTGCAGTGTCACAATTTGAATCACTTGATAAAGCCCGATAAAAATCGGCAGCTGTATAAACAAAATACCAATTGAGCGGAACGGGCTGACGCCGTAGCGTTTGTAAAGTTCCATCATCTCGGTCGCTTCGAGTTGTTTATTGCCGGCAGCGCGTTCTTTGATTTTCTTGAGCTCGGGCTGGAGCTTACGCATTTGTTTAGTCTGATGCAGCTGCTTTTTTACGAGTGGATAGAGCAGCATCCGAATCAAAATTGTAAAGATGATAATCGCGATACCAAAATCACCGCCAGGAATCAGGCTGTAGATCAACATCAGCGCATTAAAAATCGGTTTTACTATCAGTGTGTCAAACATATGGTCTACCTTCTTTTTAGTATATCACTAGTGGGACTCTTTATATACGCTCGCTTGACCCAGAAGTCCGTGGAGCGTCGATTTGAGGTCGTCAGCGTTCGCCGTCAAGACTTCACTCGATGTTATAATAACAACGATATCGTACGTGCCCGCTATATGCGGCAACTCGTGGCGCAGTAGCTCGTACACCCGGCGGCGCATGCGATTGCGGCCGACGGCAGATTTATGCGTTTTTTTGCTCACCACAACAGCGACCCTGGCTTCTTGCCGATGAAAATTAGGAACGATCCGTAGCGTCAACAGGCGCGATCGATAGGTATCGGCATTTTTATAGACGTACCGTAGGCTACCATGTCCGTGAAATCGGAGTTGTTTTTTGAGCATCGTACGCTTTATTATATCCTCTTTAAAACTCTACCGCACTGATTGTCGTGCGGTAGGTAATATTAAACTGTCAGCCGAGCGCGGCCTTTGGCGCGGCGACGTTTCAAAACAATACGGCCGGCCTTGCTGGCAACACGAGCTCGAAAGCCGTGCGTCTTGGCGCGATGACGAGTGTGTGGTTGGTGAGTTCTTTTTGGCATAACTAACGGTTAATTATACCTGTTTTAGGTTGGTTTTTCAACAGTTTGCGACTTGAAAAAATCAAAGTCTGGTATATGGCTAGTGTAGATATCCACATTTTGCTTCGTTTTTTCCACAGTTTTATAGAGGTAAAAACGAAAAGTGGATAAATAGCACCCCTATAGTGCCTTGCGGATTCAAAATGTTACTTACGGTTGTGGAAAACTCTCCGAGCCCGTATAGTAGGTGGTAGTTCTCAAGTTGAAAAATAACGGAGGGGTCACGCGACTGTTATGCATAGCGCTCTATGGCAAAGCGTCTTAGGTGAAATCGAACTGACTGTTTCGCCAGCGAATTATCTGACGTGGTTTACCAATACGGAGTTGCTCGATTTGTCTGAGTCACAAGCAACCGTCGGTGTCTCGAATGTTTTTGCCATCAAGCAATTCGAGGTAAAATTCAACGATCTTATAAAAACCGCTCTCGAACATAACGGCGCACCGGTAAAAACAGTTCTCTACCGCGTCAAGACTACTCGCAAGAGTGTTATCAACCGCGAAACGACCGGCTCCCCCACCGTCGATCGGGTCGAAGAATTAATTGCACCACCGGCAAAAAAATCCTCGAAAACACCTTCGAGCGGTCTAAATCCGCGCTATACGTTTGATAATTTCATTGTCGGTTCCAGCAACGACCTCGCCTACACTGCCTGTCAGGCGGTTGCCGCTCATCCGGGTGTAAAATACAACCCGCTTTTCATCTATGGCGGTGTCGGACTCGGTAAAACTCACTTGATTCAGGCGGTCGGCAATGCGATTATCGCCCGTGATCCGTCGGCCCGCGTTATTTATATTAGTTCGGAAACATTCGTCAAAGAATTTCTCGATCATATCCGCTTCAAAAAAGCCGGGTTTAGTGATAAATACCGCAATATCGATGTATTGATTGTTGACGATATGCAATTTATTGCCGGCAAAGAAAAGACTCAGGAAGAATTTTTCCACACCTTCAATGCCCTACACCAGGCCAACAAGCAGATTATCATCGGCTCTGATAAGCCGCCGCGCTCAATCCCGACACTGACAGAGCGACTGCGCTCGCGGCTTGAGTGGGGTATGGCGATCGATATCCAAATGCCTGATTTTGAAACACGTTGCGCTATCGTTCAGACTAAAGCCTCACTTTCCGGCGTCACACTCGAGCAAGACACTGTGGAATATTTGGCAAAAAACATCAAGACTAACATCCGTGAACTTGAAGGAGCGCTCAACCAACTGTTGGCTTTTGCGGAAATGCGCGGTCTAGTGCCCGACGTTTCGACCGCAGAAGGTCTGATTGGTAATATCCGCCACTCGCGACCGCAGCATTTAACACCAAAGCAAATCATCGACAAGACTGCTCGGCATTTCCAAATCGAGTCAAAGGAAATGTGCGGCATTAAGCGCGACAAACATATCGTGGTGCCGCGCCAAATCGCAATGTATTTGCTCCGCAGCGAGCTTCATCTTAGCTTTCCGAAAATTGCTAGCGAACTCGGTCGCAAAGATCACACCACGGCCATTCATTCCGTCGAAAAAATCGAAAAATCGATCAAGCTTGACTTTCTTATCCGCGAGCAAGTCGCCGAAATCAGGGAGAAGCTCTATGCTTGATACTT
>JAQURJ010000175.1 GCA_028715705.1 Phycisphaerae bacterium
AGGGTTGTCCTTGCTCACGATTACTGCTACGCCGTCGTAAGCAACTGTAAATTCTTTGGGATAGACGCCTCGCTTTTCAGCCATTTCTATTTCTTTAGGCTTCATTTCACGCGACGCCGTTGCCACATCGCAGGTCTTGTTTATCAGCGACGCAATCCCGACTCCGCTTCCGCCGCCTGTTACCGCGACGAAGACATGCGGATAGTCCTTCATAAACTCTTCAGCGATTTTCTGTGCCGCGTTAACAATTGTATCGGAGCCTTTGATCTGCACAAAGCCAGATGGCTCATTCGGGTCAATGTCTTCGCTGCATCCCGTTGCGAAAAGAATCGCCGATAATATCAGTATCGAGGCCGAGCACAAGCCTCGATGAGTAAATTTCAGGTTAACCTTCATAGCGCAGGGATTTTAACCGCCAGAGGTTTTTTTTGCAAAACGTTTTACAAAATTCTTCTTCCAGGCCAGCGACATTTGTCGTTTCTGCAAAGCAGTTCCACAATTTTGTATTTTACGTTTTGATTTTTAATTTATCTTCTCATTGCGATGGTTAGAGTTGACATTTTATATCAGCTGGCAGTATAGTAGTCGAGTTATGAGTTCTGTTTATACCGAATCCCTGAATAGGCTGATAGAAGAGTTCGGCAGGCTGCCGGGCATTGGCCCGAAAAATGCTGAACGGCTGGCTTTTTACATACTAAAAGCCCAGCCCGCTGAAGCTATGGCCCTTGCCAAAGCTATCAGCGACGTCAAAACCAAAATCAGGCGCTGCGAAATCTGCTACAACTATTCGGAGGATAAAATTTGCGAAATCTGCTCCGACCACCGGCGTGACAGCAGTATTATCTGCGTTGTCGAACAGCCGAAAGACGTAATAGCACTGGAAAAAACCGGCGCCTGCAAATGGGTCTATCACGTTCTCGGCGGCCACATCGCGCCGCTCGAAGGGGTCGAGCCGGGCAATTTAACTATCGAGCAGCTTATCGAACGGGTCCGCAAAGGCGAGGTCAAAGAAATAATAATGGCGACCAACCCGAATATGGCAGGCGACGGCACATCACTTTATATAAATTCGTTATTGAAAGATACAGGCGTGAAAATCACCAGACTGGCAAGGGGGCTGCCCACCGGCAGCACTATTGAGTACGCAAACGGTAAAATGCTTACCGACGCTATAATCGGCAGACAGCAGTTGTAATAGTTTCCATCTTCCGGAAGTATTATCCCTCAAACCCTCCGAATTGCCTGATTTTTTTGCGGATTTATGATATAATAAACCCGGCCGTAGATTTCTCAAAGCCGTAATTGAGTAGTATATTTTAGGTATAGACAAATTTAACGGCTCGTAATTATCGGGTGCAAGAGGTTTTGGGTGAATTTATGAAGTTTGGAATGGAAGCACAAATGCGGATGGACCAGCGGATGATGCTGGCTCCGCGTATGATTCAGTCGATGGAGATTCTCCAGCTTTCAATCCTCGCTCTTCAGGAAAGAATAGAGCAGGAGCTTAACAGCAATCCTGTTCTGGAAATGACGGAACCGTCAAATCCCGAGGATATCAGCCCTGTTGACCAGCAGCCTCGTGATGATATTGGCGAGAGAGATTTAGTCGTTGGCACTGACAACGATAAAGTCAAAGACTTTGAGCGTCTTGATAGTCTTGAGGATGATTACGGCGACTATATGAGACAGAGCGGGGTCTTTCATCGCCGGACCGCCACAGACGGGCCGGACAAAAAATTCGAGGCAATAAATAATACCGCTGCGCCGCCTCAATCACTGCACGAACACTTGGCAGAACAATGGCAGATGGTCGAAGCTGACGACGGAGTAAAAAAAGCCGGTGATGCCATAATAGATTATATCGACGAAAAAGGGTACTTGGCCATAAGACTCGAGCAGTTATACAACAAGGACAAAGCCGATTTTACTCTCGATGATTTGAAGCAGGCCCTGCAGCTTGTGCAAAAGCTCGAACCTACGGGCGTCGGCGCACGCGACCTGCGGGAGTGCCTGCTTATCCAGATGGCGCAAAGCAGTGATGACATGAGCTTTGAGCAGCGTCTTGTTTCAGAGCATATGGATGACCTTCTTGAAAATCGTCTGCCTGATATCGCCAGGAAGATGAATTGCGGTGTTGAAGAAATCAACCGGGCAATCGAGCGTATGAGCAAGCTCGATACCTCACCCGGTCTGCAAATCGGAGGCGACCATAACCATCCTATTATCGCTGACGTAATAGTGCAATCATCGGATGATTCGGATGACTATTCTGTTCGGCTGGCTGATTCCAGCCTGCCTGCCTTGAGAGTAAACAGCTACTATGCAAAAATGGCAAAAGATGCCAATGTTAATGAAAAAACAAAAAAGTTTTTGCAAAATAATATCAACTCCGCTCAATGGATTATAGATGCAATAGAGCAGCGGAAGAATACGCTGCTTAAAGTTGCGGGGGCGGTGGTCAGATTCCAGCGTGATTTTTTCGAAAAAGGCCAACTGTATCTTAAACCCCTGCCGATGTCGAAAATTGCCGATGAGGTCGGCGTGCATCTGGCGACCGTATCTCGCGCCGTCGCCGGTAAATATATTCAGTGCTCGTGGGGGATATTGCCGCTGCGGAAGTTCTTCAGCGGAGGCACCGAGGATGCCGATGGACAGGAACACA
>JAQURJ010000176.1 GCA_028715705.1 Phycisphaerae bacterium
GGCCATCTTTGACGTGAATTTTATCAAATATAAATCCGCTGCCGATGCTGCCGTGCAGTCCGAACCGAATATAAAAATACTCGGCGGTTGTGATATTATTTTGAGCAGCCAGCGCTGCAACGCTTGGGAGTACCTGCACATCCGTGCTGCTGCGAGCATCTGCCCATTGAATTTCAGCAAGAAGCGTTTTTGCACTGTTATAAAACAAAATATGCAGCGAATACTGGCCTGAATTTATCGCGGCTGTCGGCGTTACTTCCACCCTGTCGTTATAATTTCTTACCCTTACATAATAACTGCTCGTGCCTCGCCAGTTGACAACAGAATCGCCGGAAGCGGTTTTAGTCATACTAACGGTACTGTTGCCGTTCGCTGAAACAGAACTAAGAGATGTCGTCAGAAATGTTACAGCATCGAGGTTATCTATAACTTCCGCGCTGCAACAACCGGCAAAGACGATTGAAAACATAATTAACAAAATTTTGATTGATTTGGTCATTATAACTTTTCCGCCAAAGCTTCGGCCTTGTTAAAATCTTTTTCAAAAAGAGCTTTGCTCAACTCATCGAGAACCGCTTTATCTGATTTGCCGGCTTTTCTTGCCTTATAAAGTTTAAGTGCAATCGGCAGCATTTTATTCGGCACATTATCTTTTACGCCTTTGTATTCGGCAGCGTATTTTTTAGTCATTTCAAGATATTTATAGCCGAACTGTTCGCAAGGCTCGATTTGCGTGCCTTCGTTCCAGTCGTTCCAGGTGATTACCTGTATTATATCGACATTATTAGCCATCGACATTTGCCAGGTAAGGTCGTACCGTTTGCCGTCATAACGCGGGGCTTTACTGGCGGTTGTACCCCAGCCCCATACAGGCGTATGGTCGAAACCGGGCGTTACGCCGCCGAATACGATTTCATTTACAGCCTGCTCATTTTTTACCTTGAAAAAATCGGTATAAACATTTTTGCAGAACTCAAGACTGCTGTTGTTTGTCTTCGGGTCAAAAGAACCAACCCAGAAATACTTTCCGCCGACAACGCTGCTAAATTCTTTATATGCACCTGCGTCGAAAATCAGTTTCACAGGCATACCATTAAAAACTTCCGCAACTTTAGCCCATTCGGCGGGAGTGAACCACTGGTCCCAAACTTTTCTAAAAACAAGAACAGGCTTTTCGCCCTTAACCGTGCCGTAGAAAGGCTTATTTAAAAATGTCTCGGTCATCCATCGCAATTCGTCCTGAGCGGCTTTGATTTCGGAAGCTCTGTCTGGGAACGTTCCTTTCGGCCAATAGCCGGACCATTCTTCGAAGCACATAATCAGTTTCAAGTTATATTTTTCAAGATATGGCAGAATTGTCATAAGACAATCGTGGCGATATTTGTTTATCCGCCTGCCGTCCCAGTCAACGATAATGCCGTCGATGCCGGACAGCTTCATAAGTAAAAACTGATATTCGAGAATATCCGGGTCGGAGGAATCGTATTCGCCGGTGAGCGGATAACTGGTTACAGCCAAATCACGTTTGCCGTTGAGAAAAATAACGTTCGGGTCGTGCGGACTTTGCTGCCAGTCGGAATTCCACATTTCCCATCTGCCGGAAAAATCCTTTGTCTTGAACCACGTCAGGAAATGGGCGTACACTTCTTTTTTGTTTTGGCTCGCTTCCTGAGCAAACACCAGCCCTGCACACAGCACGGCAGAAATAAGCATAAACAAAATTTTCCGCTTTAAATTCATTTATTTATTTTCGTTTTGAACCGGACAAGAGAGCAGATAACCCAGAAGGTCATCAACTTTGCAGGTGGCCAAGCCTACATATTTATCGGCAGCTCCGTAATAAACAAATAATTTATCGCCTATAATTACCTTTCCGCAGGGAAAGACAACGCCGCCGCCAAAATAGCAACCTTTGGTTTCGTAATCGGTTTCGGGCTGGAATATCCAGTCCTTTGTTCTGTATTTTACGATAGTCGGGTCGTTCAAATCCAGCAGCATCGCACCAAGCCGATAATACTGGTCCTGCCCTACCGCGTGGTAGAGGATTAGCCAGCCGGCCCCTGTTCTGATGGGAGGCGTGTTGCCGCCGATTTTCAGTTCCCAGTCGAACTGGGCCTTTGCGAGCAGTTTGCTCTGCTTAAACGTCAGAAGGTCGTCGGCAGAGGAAATCCACATTGCCGGGAGGTCAGTACCGTATTTTTCGCCGCACCAGGCCATCGGCCTGTGGAGCATATAAAATTTCCCGCCGATTTTTTCAGGAAACAAAATCACATCTCTGTCATCCATCATCGGGTCGGTCATTCTGCCGGCACGAATAAATTTTTTGAAGTCTTTGGTTATCATCAAATGCGATGTCGTATGATTTTCCCTGATGCACAGCGGAAACTCATCCGAACAATCCGGGTTTTTATAACATTGGCCGTCATTGAGCCAATACTCACCCGGCGGATAGACTCTCGTGGCGTAAGTTATGTAATAGTATTCGCCCATTTTGACGATTCGAGGGTCTTCAATACAGCCTCCGTCAAGTCCATCAACACTCGGTGAAAACACAGGTTTATCAAAACGTTTAAAATTATAACCATCATCACTGACGGCAAGACCAAAGCGTATG
>JAQURJ010000177.1 GCA_028715705.1 Phycisphaerae bacterium
GGCGAGAGTTTAATCTCTCCGCCGAGCACTTCGAGTATCTTGAGCAGTGTTTGTAATTGGGCCTTGTCAGCCTGGCGAATCTCGTCACGAAAGCCGAGTATATCGGATTTCCAGTTATTCAACTCTATTCTCATCTGGATTAAGAGATTATTCGCCTCGTCGAGTTCTTTCTTTGTCTGCTGCAGTTCCGGTTCCAGCGCTGCGATGCGGTCTTTGAGCCGGGCATTTTCTACGGCAAGTTCCTGATTATTTTTCTGCAGCTGATTTGTTTTATCGGAAAGCGCTGCGTATTCCTGCGCCAGCTTTATTGCGGCATCGACGGCGGTTTGGCCGTCCGAGTCTGTACCCTGAAATCTCTTCTGTGCAGCATCGGTCTGCTGACGGCCGGAATCGGTATTAAGGTCGGCTTTGGCTGATTTCTGCTGAGCCTGACAGCCCACAACCATAAATAAAAACGCCGCAACGGCTAAAAGCAGATTGATTTTCTTATTAATTTTCATCGCTATTTCTCCATTACCTTATCACTGCTCGGCAAATTAAGGGTTCATATATTCACATTTTATAAGAGTCTTTGCGCCGCAACAGCATACTACTTCAATCAAAGCATAATCAGGCTGATTTTCCACAATATTTGCCTGTACCTGCGACAAATTTCCACTTCTTTCCTTAGCCGCTGCGACACTCGCACCTGCATCAAGACGGCAACTCCCCTCAAGTTTAACTTCGTTGCCCCGCAAAATTCGTCCTGCTGTTCTTTCCATTTTTCAGCTCTTTCTATTTTATAATGTATTCGAGTTATGCGCAGTAATCAATAGAATGCTTATCCGCGTCATTTCCGGCAGTGCTGCCGCCGATTTTTTCACTGTCCGGTTCGTTTAGTTTGTCCTGCTGGTGATTTCGATGCTTATTCATATTTTGTCGTTTCTTTTTCTCTTCGCGTTCTTTTGCCGGAGTCAAGCCGATGATGCTCTGATTATTATCAACCGGTTTTATCAGATTGTAACTGTCATCTGCCATCTTTCCACTGCCTTAATTTTATGGATAGGTTAAATAACGCTCTGGCGTGCAGTTGGCTGACGCGAGGTTCGGTAATATCGAGAACTTCGGCTATCTGCTTCATTGTCAGGTCCCGCTGGTAATAAAGGACAACAACCTGACGCTGCCTTTCATTCAATTGCAGAATAGCCTCGGTTAGTTTTTCTATAAGCTCGTTCTGTTCAAGATGCTTGTCCGGCGAGAACGTATCATCCGCCGCCAGAGAAGCCCCCAAAGACGAGTAGTTTTCCGATGAGCTGTCAATCGAAATAAAGTGTCTGGTTCTGGCGTTTTCGAACATTTGATAAAGTTTATCGACGCTTATTTCCAGTTTTTCCGCCAGCTCTTCGTCGGTGGGTGTCTTGCCTGTCAGATTCGTGAACTCCAGACTTATTTGAGTGGCCTGCCGAATCTGTTTTTCAACATTCGGCGGCAGCAAGGAAAAGTTCCGCAGCTCATCAAGGATGGCCCCTCTTATTCGTATATAAGCATAGGTTTTGAATTCAGCCTGAAGCGACGGGTTGTAATCCTGAGCGGCTTTAATCAGACCAACGGCGCCGGCAGAGACCAAATCCTCATAAGATAACGGAGGCTTTATATACGTTACAGCCCGCTGCACTATCTTATGCACCATAGGAATAAACTGCGTTATCATCTCATCGCTGACAACAGCCTGCTTTTGGCCGTTGTAGGCATCTCTGGCACGGGTTTTCAAATGCCCGCTGTTATCTTCAGCAGTCTGCTGTGGAGGAGCTTTTTTAGTTTCCACTGTCATTAGCAGTTCCCTTGTGCTGATTCATCTGGCTATTCACCATCGCATTTATCAAAATCGCGTTAATTATCTTTACGACCAGCAGCGTCGCGATATACATAATTACCGCCGCTGCCAGCGCCCTTTTGCAGCAGGCAAATGACGAAACGCCGCGGATGCCGCTGACAGCCGCGACGCCGAAGAAACACATCACGGCAGTGCTTATCGAAATTGCTTTGTCATTTAACGGCATAACCATTTAATCCTTTTCGCATTATTGCATTTTACTCTCATATTACGCCGACGCTCCGACAAGTTCCTGCTTTCGTAAATTCGCATCGGAATTTTGCTGCAGAGATATTATCTCGACAGGCTCTACCTCGGTTCCGAGTACGATTTCGTTATAAGCTATGACCGGCAATGCCGGAACTGTCCGTACAAGCATCGCCGACAGCGGCAGCCGCAGTCTCGAATCGCAGAGCAAAATCGTTTTTTCAATGCCTTTGTCCATCGCCGACTTCCATGCCTTCGCTATATTTGTGCTTATAGCCATTGTTATCTCAGTCGGCATAGCAAGATTCAGCGATTCAGCCTCCTGCCGCAAATTAGAAGCCATCTGATGCTCCAGTGCCGGCTCAAAAGTTATGGCTGAAATCTTGCCGTTTTTGTCTTTGTATTGACTGGTAATAGTTCTTGCCAAACGTTTGCGAACCACTTCGGTCAAAATATCGGTATTTTTCGTCTTCGAAGCGTATTCGCCAAGCGCCTCAAGAATAGCCGACAATTCACGAATCGGCACCCCGCTGGCCAAAAGGTTTTTCAATA
>JAQURJ010000178.1 GCA_028715705.1 Phycisphaerae bacterium
AATTAAGAGAGCGTAAATAAATGACTGTTTACGAATTAATTACTAAGCATGAAGGCCGCCGAAAAAAACCATATAAATGTTCAGGTGGTAAAAACACCATCGGCATTGGCTGGAACTTTGATGATAACCCACTGCCGCCCTATATCGCTGGCTATCTTGCAAAGCACGGAGAAATCACGGATGAGATGATTGACTATCTGCTTGATATTTCCGTCCAGCGAGCGATTGGCGATTGTCAGTATCTTTTCCCAGACTTTGCTAATTTTTCCATAAACAGGCAGATGGCGTTGACTGATTTTGTTTTTCAACTTGGACTAAAAAGAGCGAGCGGATTTGTAAACAGCATTGCCATGATTAATACCGGACGTTGGGAAGAAGCCGCCAAGAATATGATGAAAAGCCGATGGGCAACACAAACGCGGAAGAGGGCGGAAGAAGTTACCGACTTAATAGCGGCAGGATAATTGAAGAATGCTGATTAAGTGAAATAGGGAGGCATAGTCTCATGAATAAACTATCTCTCAACAAGTGGTTAGCCGGAGCGTTGCTGGTATGCGTGTCAGTAATGGTGATGCAGGCGTTTAAAATTAGCGCATTAGAGATGGCTATCGCCTTCAAAGACAAAGCGCTAGTGTCAATGGAAATGGAAAAAAATGGCTATGAAGCACGATTGGCACTATTCGATGCCGGAAGCCGCGTGTTCGCACGGCTGGATGATAAGAAGCTCTTGGCACTTACCCTCTATGGCGAAGCCCGCGGCGAATCAGACGAAGGCATAATCGCTGTTGCTACGGTGATACTAGAACGAGTCAATCATGCGCAGTACGGAGATTCCGTTCCCGCGGTGGTCTTAGCCAAACGGCAATTCAGTTGCTTTAATCACGATGACACTCAATACGGGCGCATGGTCGCAATCGCCAGAAACTATGACTTATGGCTGGAGCACGATCAGGCATTGGCACATTGCTACGAGATTGCCTCCGCACTGATTGACGGAAAAATCCCAGGGCATTCAATGATCGTAGAAAACGGCGTCACTTATTATCACGCCGTATATATATCTAATGTGCGCTGGGCGCGGGACAAAAAGATGGTTGGAACAATAGGCAACCACGTATTTTATGCGACTTGAAAAATATGAAAAAATTTTACGACATCCACATGCACGCTTTTAATTTAAGCCATCCGAACATTCTGGCTTTTATCAGCCGCCTAAATTGGCGGTTATTGTTTATGACCACACCGGTATCAGCGCCAGTAATGACGCTATTCGGATGGGATAAGAAAATCAAAAATCTACTGACCATGCTGGAAAATGATTTAGGCAACTATTTTCTAGTATTGGAATATTACCTGCGTCAGTCACCTTTTATCCGCCACAATTACATCGGCTACGGCTCTGAATCTATGTGGACAAATCAGTATCACAAAATGGTTATCTGCCCGCTGATTATGGACTTTGGCTATAAAAATATTTTGAGTAATTCTTTTTACCGTGTTCCCGCGCAAAAGCCTATCGTTGAACAGACCCGCGATTTAATGGCTGGCATCGAGTTTTATAATCGCAATACGCTCCGCGTGATATCCGATGGCGAAAAAAAACCGCTGAAAACCAGCTACGAACCAGCGGAGAAAAGCGACAAACTCTTTGAGATATACCCGTTTCTGGGATTGAACACGGTCAATTATACTTTGAAAAGCATTGTCAGTATTCTGGATGAATATTTTGCTGATTACGACGGTAAGCTGCAGACGCTCTATGATAACATGGGTGGCCGCGCTGGATTTTCCGGCATCAAACTCTATCCGCCGTTAGGGTTCGACCCGTGGCCGGATGACTCTATGGAACGTGAAAAAGTGGAATATCTCTATTCTTACTGCACAAAGAAACAAATACCCATTACGACACATTGTTCAGATGGCGGCTTTGCCGTATGCGACGAGGCTAAGGAATTTACCAATCCTGCCCGCTGGCGCAGGGTATTGGAAAATTACCCGGAACTGAAAATCAACTTCGCCCACATGGGAAAACAAAGCAAAAAGAAGTTTATCCTGTTTTCTCAGTCGGCATGGGCTAAAGAAGTGCTCGCGCTTATCACGCAATACCCCAACGCCTATGCCGATTTTTCCTGCACGGCCTTTGACGATAAATTTTACCGCGAACTGGCGCAACTGATAGAAGAATATCCGCAAATCAAGGAAAAAATATTATTCGGCACTGACTTCATGGTGAACCTGCTTTGGTGTGATTCTTATAACGACTACCTGGAAACATTTTGCCGGACGGAACACCTAAACAGGACGGACAAAGATTTGCTGTGTTCCGCAAACCCAGAGAGGTTTTTGTTTAACAGTTAAACGGACTACTTATAATGGAAAAGAAATGATTTATTTGCGGTTTTACGTTGATAGTTTGCCTAACGGTTTTGCCGGAAAAGCAAATATGTTTGTCATTCGCATTCTCAAATCCCATAAGGACGATAAGGGGCTTTTGGAACATGAGAAAGTTCACGTTAGGCAGTTCTGGCGTTGCCCTTTGCATGGAGTGTTTTACAGATACTCGATTGAATATAGGCTGAAAGCCGAAGTAG
>JAQURJ010000179.1 GCA_028715705.1 Phycisphaerae bacterium
GAGGAAAATGTCAGAGTCACGATAAACAGCAGGCATAAGTTCAGGCGGGACCCTGCCCTGGAAATTGACCTTGCGTGAAAGGCCAAGGCGAACGACATGCGAAACAAGTTCCGGTTTAATGTTGCCATCACCAATGATGTCGAGTTCGGCATCTATGCCCATTCGGTTGAGCTGGGCAAGAGCCTCTATCATGAGGTCGATACGTTTGCGTTTTATCAGGCGACAGACTGTAAGCAGTTTCAAAGGTGCGGTAATCTCTTTGTCTTCTGCGGGGATGAATTTGTCAGTGTGTATGCCGTTATGAATAATACCTATCTCAAGGTCAGGGGCAAACTGCGAGGCAAGAGAGGCAAGGCCTTTACTGTTTGCGATGACGGCAGAGGCATTGTGCCAGATTCGTCTAAAAAGCGGTGAAAGCAATTTATAGTCCAGGCCGAGGCGCTCGTTGTATCCGGGGACGTCTGAGCCGCGAAGTGAAATTATGTATGGAAGTTTTTTGCGGCTCCTGTATGGCATAAGTCCGCTGGGAAAGGCAAAGAACGCATGGACGAGATCGTAATTGCCGGTTTTGATCATTTTTTTATAATAACGACAGGCTTTTAAGAGCCAGGAAATAACCTCACATTTTGTCCAGAAGTGCAGATTCTTTTTGGTAATGCCGATTCGATGGATATTGATATTATCCGAATAACCCTCAACTGACAGGCCCGGTGTGGAGCCGCTTGTAAGGACGTCTATATTTATACCTTTCTGCTCGCTGAACTGGCGCAGCAGGCAGAGATTGGCCTTTCCGGCGCCACCGCCAATAGGAGGAAACTCATAATTTACAATTAACACTCTCATCATCATCTCTTATGAGCAACAACATAAAAGTTCGTCTGCATCGATAGAGGTAAAAGTTCAAAGTTTATTTTACCTAATAATTTAACAAAGATCCGGCCAAGGGCAAGCTTTTTAGCTGTAAAATCATTAAAAGGGTTCAACTTAATAAATCGGCAATCGAAGCCATGATTGGACAATAATTTTTTCAGGCCGGCGGCGGTCTGCAACGAAGGATGGTAGTTTTTCCACCTGAAAGAGCGAGTTTTCAAGGTTTCAAAGACAATATTTGAATATTTATTGGGTGTCTGGAAGAGATAATAACCGCCCTTTTTGAGAATCCTGGTGACCTGCTGTAAGTGAAGGTCAACCTTTTTTATATGCTCAAGCAAGTCAAAACTTATTACGATGTCAAAAGTTTCATCCTCAAACGGCATTTGTTCGGCGGCAATGACCCTGAGGTCCAGAGCCAGATATTTGCCAAGGCCAAAATCTATAGCGTTTTGCGAGATGTCAGTACCAATGATGCTTAGGTTTTTATCTGCAAGAGCCTTTGTAAGAGCGCCGGTTCCGCAACCAATTTCAAGGATTTTTT
Organism: Phycisphaerae bacterium; assembly: GCA_028715705.1. Lineage (GTDB taxonomy): Bacteria > Planctomycetota > Phycisphaerae > Sedimentisphaerales > Anaerobacaceae > JAQURJ01. The sequence continues at coordinate 1,415 of JAQURJ010000179.1, forward strand.
TGTCGGAGTCAAGCAGATGTGTTATTTCAAGAAATCTTAAATTGAGTGCGATATTACTGCGCAGTTCTTTGCCGTTGAGCAAAGTCTTATGCCAACTATTATCGTAAATCTGCTGCTGATTTTTTATTTCGGAATCCATATTAATATTTGCACCGTTTTTGAATGTCGTCTACTAACTGAACGTAAGAATCGGCTTTGAATTTACGTTTCAAGCCGGAGTCATTCATGTAACGGATATTGCCAAAGATATTTCGCGAAGACCATGGGCGATCGTGTTTGCCGAAGCACCATGCAACGCCGGCATAGCCGTTGGGGTCGCGACCGTCAAGTTCATATTTGTCGTTAAGATATATGGCAGTTTTGTATGCTTTTTTCCAGTCGTCGGACCACTCGAGTATTTTCTTACCCCAGTACATTCTCATATAGCCGGCCATTTTGCCAGTAAGGATCATTTGTTTTTGTGCGGCGTTCCAGTATGGGTCGTGAGTTTTTGCCTGTTCGAAAGTTTTTATGCTATAACAGTATTGGCGTTTGTCGGATTGATGTTTATCGAGTGTTTGTCTTGCCCAGGCTGGAAGGCTCTTATGGTTGTCATAGTGAGAATTGTAATGAGTGAAGTTCATCGCAAGCTCACGGCGAACAATAAGCTGCTCAAGAAATGCGTCCGACGAATTGCAATTGCTTTTTAGAACCTCAAGGGCAATATAGAGCGGGGATATCTGACCAAAATGAAGATAGGGGCTAAGGTTAGAAGTCGCATCTGCACCTGGGTCATTACGCATCTGATCGTAATCGGCGATTTTGCTTTTTATAAAGCGGCGAAGTTTACTTTTGGCCTGGGAGGTTCCGCCGATAAAATTATTTACTGGCAATGGGTCAAACTCAAAGCCAAGGGTTTTAAGATATTTATCTATGTCATTAATCTGAATGCCGCAGCCATTAAAAAGTTTTACAGATTGTATCTTTACTTTTTTGCAGGCAGGCGGGATAAGAAAATCTTTGAGCAGTTTGTTTATCTTAGGGCGAAGTGAGGCGGCAGAGTAGGCTTCTTTATTCATGGCGGCCTCGACGGGTACAACGGATTCGGTTTCTATCTGAATGAGCGGGCAATCTATAACGGAGGCGAGCTGTTTGCGCCACTTTCTCTGCAGGTTCAGATAACCCATGTCGGT
>JAQURJ010000180.1 GCA_028715705.1 Phycisphaerae bacterium
TCTTGTTATTATTATTAATTCCGCCTCGGCAAGCGCATCGGAAATCGTCGCCGGTGCCCTGTCAGACGAAACCTATTCGAGAGCGACTCTCGTCGGTGAACAGAGTTATGGTAAAGGCAGCGTCCAGACAATAACAGATTATCCTGGCGATGGGGCACAGATGAAGTATACAATGGCCTATTATCATCTGCCAAACGGCAGTAAAGTCAAGGACCGTCATTCGATGGAAGAGCTCGGAAGAAAAGACTGGGGAATAGCGCCGAATGTAGAAATTATACTTCGCAGCGATGAAATCAAAAAAATGCTCGATATCCAGCGGGATAATGATGTGCTGGCGTCGGCGAGCCACGACGATACAAAAACAAAGCTAACGAGACACGACCTTGAAGAAATTTTGCAGTCAGACCGTCAGCTTGATGTCGCAATTCTGGTGGCCAGAGCAAAGATAATTGAAGCAGGACTGCAGTAATGACTGAACCACAGGACATCAGTAAACTTGAACAGCAGCGAAGAGATAAGCTGCAGCAGATAAAACAACTTTCTCTCGACCCTTACGGCGGGCGTTTTGACGGTGTCGAATCGGCTGAGTCGGTCAGGGCGAAATTCGACGAGAAAGAACCACGGCAGAAAGCGACTTGTGCGGGCAGAATCGTTCTTCTGCGGGATATAGGCAAGCTCATTTTTATAACGCTTCGTGATAGCAGCGGTACAATTCAGCTCGGCCTGAGCAAAAAGCTTCTTGAAGAGCAGTGGAAACTGATAAAACTTATTGAGCTTGGCGATATTGTCGGCGCAGAAGGACAGCTTGGTCTTACGAAGGCCGGCGAACTTACAATATGGGTCGAAAAAATCACTATTCTTGCCAAGTCTTTGCTGCCGCCGCCGGAGAAATTTCACGGTCTTGCCGATATCGACCTTCGTTACCGCAAACGCTATGTCGATTTGTGGGCGAATCCGGAATGTCTGGAAAAATTCAAAAAACGCATCGCTATGATATCGACAATCCGCAGTTTCCTTCAGGAAAGAGGTTTCTGCGAAGTTGAAACGCCGATGATGCAGTCGGTCCCGGGCGGTGCAGCGGCAAAACCGTTTATTACTCATCACAATGCTCTCGATATCGATTTATATCTGCGGATTGCACCGGAACTGTTTTTGAAAAGGCTTCTTGTTGGAGGTGTGGAGAAAGTCTTCGAAATCAATCGAAACTTCCGCAACGAAGGCCTAAGCCCCCGCCATAATCCTGAATTTACAATGATGGAAATCTATCAGGCTTATGCTGACTACAATATAATGATGGAACTTACTGAAGATTTGATATCACAGCTTGTTGAAAAACACTGCGATGGTTTAAAATTGCCCTACGGCGATGAAAAAATAGATTACTCAAGACCGTGGAAAAGGGCTTCATACAGCAATTTGCTAAAAGAATATGCCGGCTGTGACATACACGATGTTTCATCGATTCGCAAAAAGGCAAAGTCGCTCGGCATCGAAGAGGCAAAACTGGCTGACGAGATTGTTATAAACGACCTTTTCGAAGCTACGGTAGAGAAAAATCTCATCAACCCGACTTTCGTGCTCGATTATCCCGCCAGACTCTGTCCTCTGACAAAAAAAAGCAAAATAAATCCTGAATATGCCGAAAGGTTCGAACTCTATATAGGCACAATGGAGATTGCAAACGCCTATACCGAACTTAACGACCCGCAGGTGCAGTATGAAAACTTTGTTTCTCAGCTGGCGGGTGAAAATGAAGATGAAGATGTATTCAGAAGTCTCGATGATGATTTTGTAACGGCGATGAAATACGGTATGCCGCCGGCAGGTGGTCTCGGAATCGGAATCGACAGACTTATAATGCTCCTTACCAACTCGGCAAGTATCAGGGATGTAATATTGTTTCCGTTATTAAAACCGGAGAAATAATCTGCAGGATTGAATAAATCCCGCACCTTTTTTTCTGTTCAATCTGCTTTAAATCTGCTATGATTTTTTGTCAAATTGGTTATAATATTGTGCCAGAGTATTTTATTGAATATTTAAAAGGTGCGGGATAAATGCTCAAGTTCTTCCTGGCTCTGCGATACCTTAAGAAGACAAAAATAGTTCTTCTCAGCATCATTTCAGTTGCACTTTCAACCGCTCTGCTTGTCAGCGTTGCAAGTCTTTTCACGGCTTTTATCAAGGCGGTCGAATCGAGCGCGTCCGACTATATGGGTGATATAGTTCTCCAGCCGCCGGCCGAGTTTTCCCACAGCGATGAATTTGTCGCAAGGCTTTGCGCCGCAAAAGAAATATCCGCCGCCAGTGTGGTGCTTTCGACGAGCGGCCTTATTCATTTCGGCCCGGGCGATGTAAAAGCGGTAAGCATTTGGGGCATAGGTATCGCCGACCGCTGTAAAGTTACAGGTATGAAGAATAGCCTGCTGAACCAAAAAGAGAGTTCTTCTGTTCCGAAATTTACCGATGATATTAATGATGGCGGCGCAATACCTGCCTTTGTCGGTATCGGTCTTTTGGCCGAGCCGAATGCTAAAACTGATGAATACGATTTTTCCTTTGCTAAGTCT
>JAQURJ010000181.1 GCA_028715705.1 Phycisphaerae bacterium
GTCGATTTGCCGGAGGAGGGTACATCTTGTCCAAAGCTGCTGCTCGAACCTGCCAGCGAAGCTGCCGCTGCGATACCTGCCGCCTGCAAAAATTGTCTTCTGGTCTGTTTTTCGCTCATTTGTTTTTCTCCTTGAAATTTACCATTGTGCCTCTGCGTAGGGGCCTATATAACCTTCCGGCTTTTGCTTCGGACGCGATTTGAGAATCGCCTCGGCTATCGCCAAATCGGCCTTGTGGGTGATTTTTATATTCGAAGTGTCCGTCTCAACGATTGATACCTTCTCTCCGAGTGCTTCGACTAATTGCGCGTCATCGCTGATTTTACTTTTATCGAGATTCTTGAGATTAGCATAAGCTTTCTTCAGCAGTTTAGTCTCGAAGACCTGCGGCGTTTGTGCCTCATAGAGACCTGCCCGGTCAACGGTTTTGATAACACAATTATCTTTGACCTCTTTAAGGGTGGGTATAACGGGACATGCCAATATAGCTGCGCCTGTTTTGGCCGCTTCGGCGATAACTTTGTCAACCCATTCTTCTTTAACGCAGCAGCGGACAGCATCGTGAACTGCGATAAGCTCGATATCGTCCTTGATAAGTGCCAGATTCTTTTGGACGGTATCGAATCGCTCTGCGCCGCCGAGGCAGATTTTCACATTGAAGAAATTCAGGTTCGGCCCCCATTTGATATTTACCAGCTCCTCGTCCTCCGGCGAGATGGCTAATAGAATTTGCTTTACGTCATCTCTGTTGGAGAAGATTTCTACGCTTCTCAGAAATACCGCTCTGCCGTCGACATCGACGAATGGTTTTTTCCTCTTTTCACCTGCGGTGAGCGCAGCCGAAGGAGTCGAACCGCCGAACCTGCTGCTTGCACCCGCAGCACAAATTATAACCGCCACCTTTTTACTCATAAAAATCCCGCTAAACTAGTTTAAAAACAACAGGATACGCGATTACGGCTCGTTGTCAATATCTGTATGTTTATTCTATTGCCGTTCGAGACGAATGAAAATGGGCTTGCGAAGTTCCTTGTTATTCCGGTCGAACTCTTCGATAGAGACCTGTTGTGTGAGCGTTTTGTAGCCGGGGAAATTCATTTGCAGCGTATATGTTCCCTCTTCAGCTGTGAAATAAATCGTTCCGTCGAAATTAAAAGCTGGTTCAATCAAGCCTTCGTCGCCGAGCAAGCTGGCCTCGACTCCCGGTATCGGCGCTCCATTTTCATCGAGTACCATAAGCGATAATGTACCGGTCTTTTCTTTTAACGAATTGTCAGGAATATTTATATCGAGAATTTTTTGCTCACCGTCGTCCAGTTCGAACTCAGACGTGAAAATAGAACTTATCAGGCTATTGTTGCCGACGTAATAATGCCCGGCGGGAAGATTGTCGAGTTTGAAATTTCCTTTCTCATCGGGCGTTAAAGCTGCGGCTATCGATTTGTCCTCTGTCCATATAGTTTGTCCCATAGGGATTTTGGCGCGTATCACACCTTCGATTCCGGCGGTACATTTTGGGATTTGAACGGTTATATCCATATCGTATTCTGTAACATCCAGCGGATGTCTCAGCGTTAACCGGTCACCGCGAAAGAGGATAAAATAATACTCTCCGGACGGTACGCTTGTAGTAATATACGGCTCGTTTCCGTCAGCCGGTTTCTCCAACAAAGCTGCATTTCTGCCCTGGAGCCAGTTTTGTTCCTGTATATATGCTTGGCGAATGTCCCATTTTGACGCTCCGTCCTCATAATCAACCGATATCCGAATAGTTGGCAGCCTTACGGATATTGTCCCCATGTTCATATCCTGACCGGTTACTTTAATGGTTGCTACTTTAATCGCCCCACGGTCCTTGTCTGTGTAGTAAATGGACCATTCTCCGTTTGGTACTCCGCCGAATACAAATTCGCCGGCATTGTCTGTTTTTGCATAACAAAGAAAAGTATCTGATGTCTGTATTTCAGTCGATGACAGGGTAATCGTATGATTCGCCAGTGGTATATCGTTAATAATTATTTGTCCTGATACAACGGGTGAGCCGCCTAAATCGATACGCGATACATTGCTGGTTTGCGGAACTAATCCCCGACAAACCACCCCCATAACGCCCCTTTCTGCTGGTTTTCTAACAATCACTAACTGCTTGGGCAGTCCGCCGACTCGATAATAGCCGTTCACGTCGGTTGTAACTTCGGCAAAACGCCTGGCCTTTTCAATCGACTGCCTGCTGTAAATATCCTGAAAGTAAAGTGTAACACCCGGCTGTACCTGCCCCTTGGCATCGTAAACGAAACCTTCGACTGTACCGCCTGTCGGCATTACGGCGTTTATACCTTCAGTTACCCGTCCCTCTTCGACTTCTATGTCGTTGACTATCGTATAGGCATAATCGGGATGAACGACCTTTATACTTTCTTCGCCCGGCGTAAGATTCTTTAGTTCGAAAGTGCCGTCGTCTGCCGTTTCGACCGCGCCGTCTTCCGAGATAAAATTGGGCTGTAAATAAGCTACCGGTATTCTTATTCCTCCTGCCATTGATAATGGAATTACTTTTGC
>JAQURJ010000182.1 GCA_028715705.1 Phycisphaerae bacterium
TGGGCTGTAGCGGCCGGGCTTTGCCTTAAGGGTATGAATGTGTCCGGCGGGAGTAATATCCATGAAAGAAATTGATTTTCTTCCAGAATGGTACATGCAGGGACGTTTGGCTCAGGTCAAGCATCGCGAATTTTATGTTGCGATAGGCCTTGTTGTTTTTTTTATGGGCATCTGGAGTGTTTTTGCCAACGGCAGAGCTGCAATAGTAAAAGCACAAAACGCGGCGCTTCAGGAATCCAAACTTGCCGAGATGAATAGCGTGGCTGAATATGACCTGACCGAGGAAAAATATCAGCAAATAAAGACACAGCAGCAGATACTTGACTCGATTAAATCTCATATAACTGTTTCGAATGTGATTGCCGAGCTTACCCACTTGCTTGACAGTAATGTCGTTTTGGAAAAACTGACGATAAAAGCTGAGCCGTTTTCCGTCCAGAACAGCAAAGCGGAGATAAAGACAGCGTTCGCTTCCGGCCAGACTGAGGAAGCCGACAAAAGTATAAGATTTAAAATAACACTTACCGGCGTTGCTGCTGATACTGCCAAGGTTGCCGAGATAATTAACAAGCTTGAGCAGTCCGATTACTTTTTTCAGGTTGTGCCGGGTTATTCGAGAAACTTAACAACGGGGCAATACCAAGCCAGCGAATTTGAAATAACCTGTTATTTGTCTAATTACAAGCTGGAAAGCTGAATGGATGTTTGGGGTAGATAAAAAACAATTTGTTATGTCAATAGCAGTTGTAGCTTTGGCGGCGGCCTTTGTGTTATTTCAGTTTATGCCGTTGAATGAGAAAACCAAAATCCTTAAAGCTGCTAATGCAAATCTTATTGCTGAAGATGCTGCGGCGGCGGCAAAAGAAAAAGCTTTGCCCCAGCTTCGTGAGGAAATTGCACGGATGGAAGGGCAGATGGGAAACTTTGATGCAAAAATTCCTGTCGACAGGTCATACGGCTCATTTCTGCAGGAACTTACATCGATAATGGAGCAGCAGGGACTTGAGGAGCTTATGGTTCAGCCGGGGGTGGAAGTAAAAAATGCGGACCAGTTCCGCATACCTGTGAAAATCAATTGCACAGGAGAACTTATGCAGATTTTTAATTTTTTTAAGGCACTGGAAAAATTGGAGAGGGTTATTCAGATAGAAGAAGTTTCACTGACGAATAATGATAAATCTGACGGCAGTGTTAAGATGCAGGCTATGATTAATATATTTTACAGGACAGAATAAGTGAGACAGCCAGTCCATAAAAGTGATGACAGACAAAGAGCCGAAACGGTAAAAGGCGCAGTCCATCGCAGGAAACTTACGATAGCGATTGTTTTGTTTCTTATTATGGCTGGTTTGTGGACGAAGGTTTTTATGGAGAAAGGCAAGCCGAAAACGGCCTCGGCTGCTGTTGATATGGTCCAGCTTAATACCACAGCCGAGTCGGCGGAGCTGAAGGTAGTTTATACAGAACTTCCTGTGGTCAGCCAAAGGCATAATGTGCTCGGCAGCAATTTTTTCTCTGCCGGAAATCTTAGCGAATTTACAAAACAAGGCGAATCATCTGAAGCCGGCAAGGCTGACTTAACAGAGGTACATAATGGACAGGGTTCAAAAGAGCTGGAAACGGCAGCAAAGGAAATGGAGCTTCTTGCAGTTGTAAATGACAAAAAACCGCAGGTGTTTATGGAAGACAAGCTTCTTGAGCAAGGTCAGAGTTTTAAATTCGAATCTTGCGGCAAAGTTTACGAATTTACGGTGGTAAGTATTATGGAAAACGGGGTCGTGCTCGAATGCAACGGCATAACCATTACCAAAAAGATTCCTGAGTCTTTTCAGGCGGAATGAATAAAAAATAAAAAATGAAACACAAACGAATAAAAAACGGGATAGAGATGGGTATCAGCAGGCTTTTAGTGCTGTTTATGATTATAACGGCCATAACTGCTGTAACAGGCTGGGCTGAGACAAATCAGCCGGGAGATGATGTCGAAGCTATTCTGCTCGACGAATCTCAAAGCGGTATTATCGCTGATGCCAATTATTCATCTGAGATTGAGAGCGAAGAATCTTTCGTTGACCAGCCCGTGCAGTCCATAAACTTCAAAAAGGATATGCCGGTAAGAGATGCCCTCCGTTTTCTCGCTGCCAGGTATCGCAAGAACATAATCCCGTCATCGCAGGTTGGCGGCAAGCTGAATATAACGAGTTTGTACGAGGTTACTTTCGAGGGCGCCCTTAATGCCATACTTGGACACGATTATCGTTATGAAATCGATGGTAACTTTATCAGGGTTTACACGGCAGAGGAATATGCCAAATTTAAGGAAGATAAAACGAGGATGACCAGCAGGACTTTCGAGCTTTACTATGTAAATGCCGCCGAAGTTAAGGCTCTTATAGCACCCATTTTAAGCGAATCAGGTCAGATTGCCTCGACCAGCGCTGCAGCAGTGGATACCGAAGCAGGTGCAGGCGGCGATACACCCACTATGAGGGACACGATAGTTGTCTTCGATTTTCCGGAAAGACTCGATGAAATTGAGAAAAC
>JAQURJ010000183.1 GCA_028715705.1 Phycisphaerae bacterium
CTGTGTTTATGGAATAATCTGTGCCGCTGAGAATAAGCCCGATGCCGCCGCTTCTCTGCCGGGCGATATCGTTACTACTTACAGCGGCAAAACAGTTGAAATCCTCAATACCGATGCCGAAGGCAGGCTTGTCCTGGCCGATGGAATACATCAGGCAAAGGTCTTGAAGTGCAAAACAATCGTTGACATTGCCACGCTTACCGGCGCTTGCATCACCGCTCTCGGCAAGCACAAGGCGGGCCTTATGACTAATAACGAAAAACTTGCGCACAGCCTCGAAAAAGCATCAGCCCAAAGCGGCGAACCGGTTTGGCGTCTTCCCTGCGGCGAAGAATATGCCGAGGAGATAAAGGGTAAAATTGCAGACTTGAAAAATATCGGCAGCAAGTGGGGCGGCGCCTGCACGGGCGCAGCATTTTTGGAGCAGTTTGCAAAACCGGCTGACTGGGCGCATCTCGATATCGCACCGAAGATGGATGCCTCCGAGCCGATGAAAAAGTTTGCCCAGCCCGGCTCAATCGGTTTCGGCGTAAGGCTTTTGAGCAGTTTTATTATGAATCTTTAAGCGGAACGTTAAGAGGTATTTTTTAATGGCTAAAAACGTAAAAATAGACTCCCAAAGGATAGAAAATGCTGTAAGTGAGATTCTCAAAGCTCTCGGCGAAGACACTGCCAGAGAGGGCCTGAAACTAACTCCCAAACGTGTCGCAAATATGTATGCCGAACTTCTGGCCGGCAGCAGAGAAAATCCCGCCGACCACATAAAAACCTTATTCAGGGAAAAGTGCGATGAAATCGTCCTCCTCCGCGACATCCCTTTTTGCAGCATTTGCGAGCACCACTTAATGCCTTTTATTGGAAAGGCTCATGTTGCATATCTGCCGGCGGAATTTGTGGTCGGCGTCAGTAAACTGGCGCGTATTGTGGATTGTTTCGCCAGAAGGCTTCAGATGCAGGAACGCCTAACCGCACAAATTGCTGATTTTCTTAACGAAAATCTAAAACCGCTGGGCGTAGCGGTTGTGCTCGAGGCGGCACATAGCTGTATGACAATACGAGGTATCAAAAAGCCCGGCTCAATTATGGTTTCAAGCGCCCTCCGCGGCATATTCAAAAAAGACCCGCGAAGCAGAGCCGAAGTCCTGAGCCTTATGCATAATGGTTAGGGTATAGGGTATAGGGGACAGGGTATAGGATAAATCAGTGCATAAACTTTCAAGACAAATAAGATTCGCAGTCAGCCCGTTCGCAAACTCTTTGCAAATGGGTTCAAATTCCTACTGCGCAAAACCAACAGCTGATGGTCTGGCTTTGTTCTTTGCGCTCTGGGTAGAGCTTAAGGGAAAAGCAAATGCCGATACCGGCTTTGTTGTAAATGTTACCGATATCGATAAAATCATCAGAGAAAAAGGGATTAAAATTTTCGATGAATTTGTAAGAAATTGTTTAGCCCCCACCCCTGCGGTGGGGGGTTGTAGTTTTGAACAAATCGGTCAGTTGCTTTCAAAAGTTTGGCAAAAAATCGAAAAAGATTTTTTACCGGCAAGGATTGATAGTCTTTCGGTTGAGCTGATGCCGGCAAGAAAGATTGGAATAAAAGAAAAGGATGGCGGTATGCTTTACTTTAGCGAAAAATTTGAATTCTCCGCAAGCCATACATTGTGGAATGATAAGCTCAGCGATGATGAGAACGAAAAAATCTTCGGCAAATGTGCCAACCGCACTGGCCACGGCCACAATTATATCGTCGAAGTTACAATCAAAAAATCTCAACAGAGCCGCGACAGTAATGGAGCGGTCAAGGCCGCGGTTTTTGAACAAATCGTTAATAATCAATTTATCCGTCTTGTTGACCATAAAAATCTAAATACCGATGTTGAGTACTTCAAAAAGACCAATCCTACGGTGGAAAATATTGCTGAATTTGCCTTTAACCAGTTGGCAGAAAAGTTTAAGCCTTTAGATCTTGACTGCGTAACAGTCTGGGAGAACGACAGGACGTTTTGCTCCTTTAGGGCAGGATAACAGTTAATGAAAAAGCAGGGCGTTCAGTTGAAGTTGAACGCCCTGTAAAATTTATCTATCTGTGCCCACTTTTATGGACAGCTTGCCGGCGAAGGATTATCGCCGGAGATTATTATAAAATCGATATAGGGAATACCGTTTCCAGTTGATTCAAGGCGTATGTTGTTCGTACCTGTCAGCAAATCGACCGGTTCTGAAACATAGCTCCAGTTCGAGTAGGCGCCTGTGGCCGGGAAGCTAATGGATGATACAACCTCCGAGTCATTTACAAGTAATCTCGGCGTCCTCGTACCTGAAGTAAGCGAATATCTCCATTTAAAAGTATATGTGCTGTCGGAAGGTACGCTTATACTCCAGTCGACACCATTGCCGGCCGCAATATATACTATGCAATAACCATAACCGGTATAGCCTGTTGTGGTTGTGTTAGTAATCACGCCGTTTACATCACAGAAGCCATTGGTATAATTAGGATCTTCCTGAATGATAATACTGTTTGCGTCAAGCGGTATA
>JAQURJ010000184.1 GCA_028715705.1 Phycisphaerae bacterium
CTGGCGATAGGGGATGCGATGGCTTTGACGGTGATGAAGGCGAGGAACTTCGGTGTTGAGGATTATGTGCGGTTTCATCCGGGCGGTTCTCTTGGGGCGCGACTTATGACGGTCGAGCAATCAATGATGTTCAAGCCGGGTGAAAAGCTTCCGATCGTATCTGAAAATGATACGGTTCGTCAGATGCTTGTAAAGACCGACGATGTCAAGCGTCACGGAGCGACAATGATAGTCAGTGCAGAAGGTAAATTGGCGGGTATCGTTACCGATGCGGATCTGCGAAGATTTTTGGCGCAGAAAAAAGAAGCCGGTTTCGATTGCAGGGTCAGTGACATTATGACGGTTAACTGCAAACGTATAAAGGTTACTGCGCTTGCGGCGGAGGCGACGGCGTTGTTTCATAAGTTCCGTATCGATGAGCTGCCGGTTGTCGATGAGCAGGATAAGCCCGTTGGTTTGATCGATGTACAGGATATTTTGACGATAAAGGTTGTAGGTTGATAAATGACGGATTTTGCGAAAATAGAATTGCTGGTACTTGATGTTGACGGTGTTCTTACTGATGGTTCGATAATTGTTAATTCGGATGGCACCGAGAGTAAGACTTTTAATACTCACGACGGACACGCGATACGGATGTGGCAAAGAGCCGGTTTTAAGGCGGCGTTTCTTAGCGGCAGGGATTCTGTGCCGACAAAAGTGCGAGCCGACCAGCTTGAGATCGAATATGTGTTTCAAAATTGCCACTATAAAATGCCCGTGCTGGAGAAACTTGTCGAAGAGCTTGGATTGTCAGCCGAACAGGTTGCGTATGTTGGTGATGACATGATGGATATACAGCCAATCAGGTACGCAGGATTCGGGGTTGCTGTTGCCAACGCGACGGCGGAAGCAAAAAGTTACGCCGATTATGTTACTAAGGCACCTGGCGGCAGCGGGGCGGTGCGCGAAGTGATAGAGCTTATTCTGAAAGAAAACGGCAAATGGGATGAATTGTTAAAGCGTTATGTCGAGTAAAAGAAATAAGAAATTTAGAATTTAGATGAGAAAAATACTCGTAGTTTTAATCGCGTTTCTGTCAGTGCTGGCGATATATCTGCTGTATCTTCGCCTTGTTCCGGTGCGGCAGGAATCCGCAGATGCGGATGATATCAATATTGTCGATATCAGCGGGCAGACCGGAAACGCCGGAAAGATTGGCGATGTTGAAGTGGAGTCGGTAGAAAAGGCGAGGTATGTCACCATCAGCCCGGAGACCAAAGAGGTTGAAAGGGAATATGGTTTCGCAAAGCTATTGCATGAATCCGGCAGCGAGTGGGAGATCGAAAAGCCTTATATGACAATCTTTAACGGTGATTCGACGATAAAATTTACCGCTGATAAGGGGATGGTTCAGCTTGAGACAGTATCCAATACTCCTACTCCCAAGGACGCGGCTTTGACGGGCAATGTCATCATAGAAATTATCAGGGCGAATGGGAAGGATACGACGTATATTTATCTTGACGAAGTTTACTTTGTTGGGGAACAGTCACTTTTTTCCTCCGCGGGGCCGATAAAAGTTAAAAATCCGCGAATTGAACTTGATGGCAGGGGGGTTAAGATGATTTACAATGAGCAGGCCAGGCGGCTCGAATATCTACGGATAGTTGAATTGGAAAAACTTAACTTCAAAGACATTCTCTTTGACCCGGCCTCGTCCACCAAAGATACGGCTGCTGAAAATTCAGTACAACCAATTCCTGCCGGTACAAAGTCGGGTAGTAACAAACCTCTGTATCAATTAGTTTTTGACCGCAATGTCTTGATAAACGCCCCTCAGCAGAGGATTTTTACAGATAGATTGAGCATTGAAAATATAATTTTTGCTTCATCTTCTTCAAAGTCCAAATCTACTCGGGCGGAAACGGATTCTGACATAAGTGAACAAACGTCGAACACAATTGACGATGGCTTCGATATTACCCTTTCCTGTGATAACGGGATATTTGTGCGACCGATTGATAGTGAGCTGTTTTCACTGCCGCAAGTTCAGCAAATGGGCGATATTGAATCCGGCGGCAAACAAACACTTTTCGTTGCTGATAAAATAACCGGTGATATGATATCCGAGAAATTGACCGCTTACAGGCCTCGTGTTGATTTTCTTGCGGATAATTTTATTGATCCTAACAGCCAATCGAATCTGCCGGTAAATGTCACCTGCGAAAGGATGGATTTTATCAGCGCATCTGACAGGCTGGTCTTTGAGGGCGACGTTCGCTGCAAAATGACGGAACAATTACCGCAAGGGTTCAGGAACGAATATACGCTCGATACCCCGCGGCTGATACTCAATCTTGGAAGTAAGAAGCAGGCCGAATCTGGTCCTTTTGCGGTTGATCATGTTACAGGCGATAACGGCATCGTACAGCTTGCGGCTGCGAAATGGAAGGATGATGAAGTTTTCGGGTTTATGAAACTTAAATGCTATCAGTTTGATTATAATTCGCTTGGGCAAATGTTTATCGCCAAAGG
>JAQURJ010000185.1 GCA_028715705.1 Phycisphaerae bacterium
TGTGCTGTCAAATAAGAAAAATTTGGAAAACAGATAATTAGAATCGATTTTTTAAGTAATAAATGTCTTTACAAGGTATTTTCTTTTTCTGCGAGGTATGAGCTGCGGGCAAAGGGGGCGGAGATAGCCCAGTTAAAGCCAAGCTCAACCGCTCTTTGCTTCCACCAGTCGAATTTCGCAGGTGGAATGTATTCGAAAACTTCGAGCGAATCTTTTGATGGTTTAAGGTATTGGCCGATTGTAATTCTGTCACAGCCGACGTCGTGCAAGTCTCTTAAGGTTTGCTCGACCTCGGTGTCGGTTTCTCCCAAGCCGAGCATAATTGAGGATTTTGTCGGGATGTTTGCGTAAGTTTGTCTGGCTAAATTAAGCAGGTCCAAAGAGCGTTGGTAGTTTCCGCCGGGGCGGGCCTTTCGGTATAGAGAGGAGATGGTTTCAATATTGTGCGCGAATACGAACGGCAGAGCATCGGCCAGGATCTCTATGGCGTTGGTTTGGCAGTTGCGGAAGTCAGGCGTTAGTATTTCAAATTTTACATTCGGGCATCTGCTTCTTACTTCTTCGATACAATCTCGAAAATGGCCTGCGCCGCCATCAGGTAAATCATCGCGGTTAACGCTGGTGATTACGAGGTATTTGGTTTCTAATTGTTCTGCCATCTCGGCTATTCTTTTTGGTTCGGCAGGGTCAGGCGGGATGGGTTTACCGCAGGCTACGGAGCAGAATTTGCAATTGCGTGTGCAGACATCGCCAAGAATCAATACCGTTGCTGTACCTGCCGACCAACACTGGCCCTGATTTGGGCAGTTTGCGCTATGGCAGATAGTTTCGATACCAAGCCGATTAAGGATTGAGCTGGTATTATTGTAATTTTCACTTGCCGGCAGTGGTTTTTTCAGCCATTTCGGTAATCTTCGCCGACCGAGATGGTTTTTAAGAATGTCAGACAATTGGTTTTTAACTTCGTTCATTGAGTATCTGATTTCTGTTTCATTCAGCACCGAGGTCATTTCCACTTCGTCAAGGCCGCAGGGTATGATGTGGCTGAAGATACTTAGGTCATTTTGAATATTTATTGCCATGCCATGATAAGTAGTGAATTTCGATACACGCACGCCGATGGATGCGATTTTTTTGTTCTTTACCCATAAGCCGGGGAAACCTTCTCGTCTTTGGCTGGCGACGTTTAATTGTGCAAGCAGTTCTATTCCTATCTCTTCGAGTTTCCTGATATATTCGCTTATGTCCAGTCCAAGCTCCCGCAGATTTAGAATTGGATAAAAAACCAGTTGTCCGGGATTGTGGGCTGTGGCTCCTCCGCCTCGGTGTATATCGACTACATCAATCTGTTTCTTTGTTAGTTCATCTCTGCTGGTCAGTAGTTTATTGGCACTTTGTCTGGCGCCGAGAGTGATGACCGAATTATGCTCAGTGATTAAAACAGTATCTGGTATTTTACCCTGCTGCCTTTCTTTGCAAAGCTGGTGCTGTTGCTGCAGTACGTCTCTGTAATCGGCAAGGCCGGAATCGATGATATGTAAACCGGCATTTTCAGTTTTTTGGGCTATAGTTGACACTGCGATAATATAACAAAAAAATGCAGAAAGAGGAACAAACAACAATCATTTTGCGATGGTGGTTTGAGCGGCGTGGAACATTCTGACACCGCCTCGGTCGAGCTGAAGAATAAGGCCATTTTCGGGGTCAATGCCGATGCAGTTGCCGGTGTATTTCCTGCAGTTGTAGATAACAGTTATTCTCTGGTTCAGCAGGGTGTTTAATTTACGCCATCGGTCGATTATTTTTTCGCTTGCGTCTTCCGCTGTTTCGAGCCAGTGGTCTAATGATGAGAGCAATCTTTTCGCCAGTGAGATGCGGTCGCATATTGACCTGCTTTCTATATCAATACTCGTTGCGGTTGTTTGCAGTTCGGACGGGAAGGAAGTTTTCTTTTGGTGGCAGTTTATTCCTATACCGATGATATAAGCTGTGCTGCCATTAACTTTTTTTGACTCGACCATAATACCCGCCACTTTTTTGCCGTTTAAGATTACATCGTTTGGCCATTTGATTTTTGCGTGGCTGTGGGCGATTTTGCCGACGGCTTCGGCGACAGCTACGGGACAGGCCAGCGAAAGCAATTCAGGATTACAATTGCAGGAGGTTAAAAGGATTGAACAAAGGAGGCTGTCAGAGTGGCCGCTGAGCCATTTGGCTCCTGTTCTGCCGCGGCCTGCGGTTTGCTCTTCGGCGAAGATTGCCAGACCGTCGTTTTCTTTGTTTTTTGCGTATTCGGCGGCGATGTTGTTTGTGCTTGATGTGTGATTATAGACGAGGATTTTTCTGCCGATACGCCTGGTATTTACTTTTATCTTGTCGGGGTCGAGATTTTCGTTTTTTGTGCCGGCCATAGGTCAACTGTCAACCGCAATGTCAACAGCTCTTGCTGAATGGGTGATTTCGCCTATGGCGATTCTGTCGATGCCGCATTGGGCGATTGCTGAAACGTTGTT
>JAQURJ010000186.1 GCA_028715705.1 Phycisphaerae bacterium
GTGCGGACTTCGTGATGTATCAAAGAAAATGGAACCCGCTCTCGCCAGAGCATATCCTTGAAGACCTTACCAAACTAAAGAAAGATTACGATTACGATTCGGTCAGATTTTACGACTCGAATATGTTTGCCAGTGAAAAACGTACAAGAGAAATTTGTGAAGGTGTATTAAAAAAGAATCTGAATTTCAAATGGCTCAAATGTAATGGAGATGCCTTTGCTCTGTCAAGATACTCCAATGAAACACTTAACCTGATGAAAAAAGCCGGCGTTTCCAATGTCCTTATAGGAGTAGAATCCGGTTACGCCCCTGCCTTGAAATGTATAAGCAAAAACGCAACAATAGAACAGAACGTCGAAGCGACCAAAAGACTGCATCGGTATGGCATCAGTATCACATTCTCATTTATGTTTGGCTTCCCATATGATTTACCGGAAAAACAAAGAGAAAAAGAGCACGAAAACGAACTGGCCGGCACAATGAAAACTATTGCCAGGTTGAGCGACGACTTTATAACAGGCGACCATTATCACCTCTTTGTTTTCACGCCTTATCCAGGCGTGTCGTTATATGACCGATATATAAAACTCGGGTGGAAACCGCCTGAAAAACTCGAGGATTGGAACAGAATCAATCTTAATGAAAGTAATTCCTGCCCTTGGGTGTCATCTAAATTGATTAAACTTTACAAGCCCTGTCTTAGGCTTATATGGTTTTTCACTCATAAGCTCGAAAGAAGAATATTCCCGCACAGTAAAAATCCGGCCATCCGAAAATATGCAAGCAGATGCGACTCAATGGCAAGAAAAAGACTTGCAGAAAGAGTCGAAAGATTTAAATTCAAGCTGCCATTGTATCTATGGCTGACCTGGTTATATTATCGTATCAGAGACAATATAATGGTAAACGGCTTATGGCTTTTTATAAAAAAAGCCATTTCAAAAGCGGTTCATCGTTCATAATACTCTCGTTGTAAAATAAGAGTATTAAAATTTATGAGGTTCTATGTACCTGTTAGGATATGATTGCGGAACTTCATCCATCAAGGCGACACTGCTGGATGCACAAAACGGCTCTGTCATCGCCTCTGCGGCCTCACCCGAAAAAGAGATGACGATTTTAGCCAAACGCCCCGGCTGGGCCGAGCAGAACCCGGCCGATTGGTGGGATAATGTCAAAAACGCCACCGCGATAGTATTAAGCAGTTCCAAAGTAAATTCTGCTGATATAAAAGCCATCGGCATTTCCTATCAGATGCACGGCTTGGTTTTAGTCGATGCAAAAAAACAGGTATTAAGGCCTTCGATTATCTGGTGCGACAGCCGAGCAGCCGAAATCGGGCAAAAGGCTTTCGAAGATATCGGTCAGGATAAATGCCTTAAGCATCTGCTCAACTGGCCCGGCAATTTCACCGCCTCAAAACTTAAATGGGTCAAGGACAATGAGCCGGATATATATGACAAGGTTCATAAGGCTATGCTGCCGGGCGATTATATCGCAATGAAGCTAACCGACACAATTTGCACAACAATCTCCGGCTTGTCGGAATGTATCCTGTGGGATTTCAAACAGAAAAAAGAAGCTGACATCGTTCTTGACTATTACCAAATTGACAAAAAATTACTGCCGGATATTGTGCCGACTTTTTCCGTTCAGGGCCAACTGACTAAACAGGCCGCAGCAGAACTTGGGCTGAAAGCCGGAACTGTCGTTTCTTATCGCTCAGGCGATCAGCCAAATAACGCACTGTCGCTCAATGTTTTAAACCCCGGCCAAATCGCTGCCAATGCCGGCACCTCAGGCGTAGTTTACGGCATCGGCGCCGAACCAAATTATGACAAGCAATCGAGAGTCAATACCTTCGCTCACGTCAATTACACCAAAGACAATCCAAGATATGGCGTCCTGCTATGCGTAAACGGTACAGGGATATTAAATAGCTGGCTGAAGCACACTATCGCTGACGGAATGGATTATACGCAGATGAACGATCTGGCCTCACAAGCCCCGATCGGCAGTGCCGGCCTTTATATTTTACCCTTCGGCAACGGCGCAGAGCGAATCCTTGAAAACAAAGACATCGGCGCTTCCGTTCACGGCCTCAAATTCAATATACACGACAAAAGCCACCTGCTGCGGGCAGGACAGGAAGGTATTGTTTTCGCCCTGAAATACGGACTTGAAATTATGCGTGGTATGGGTATTGGGGCCGAAACTATCCGCGCCGGCGATGCCAATATGTTTTTAAGCCCGCTTTTCAGACAGGTCTTTGCAACGGTTACCGGCACAGTCGTGGAATTGTATAACACCGACGGCTCAGCTGGAGCCGCCCGCGGCGCAGGTATCGGAGCAGGCATCTATAAACAATCGGCCGATGCATTTGTCGGCTTGAAATGCACACAAAAAATAGAACCCCGTGACAAAGATAAACAGCGGTACGCAGAAGTGTATTCCGGCTGGCTTGAAAATTTGAATAATCAGTTATCGGAGAAAATATAATGAACAAATTTTT